>CAYSHS010000077.1:0-12164 GCA_964430845.1 uncultured Pirellulales bacterium
GTAAATTTTCTTTCGATTTTTTCGCGACTAGTATGGAAACATTTCACGTGGGTATTGTACCTTTCTGGGCAGTACCCGGTCATGTATATCGTGTCAATAAGCTGTTCACTAATGCCGGGTACAGGACCGACCTGAGTGAAAAAATTGAGATGGAGTTGAATCTTACCTACAATGTCCAGGAGAACGACTTCGCAGGTTTCCCGACAGGAGATGTAAGCCTGAACAGTTCCGATTTACTTGGCGAGGCAACTTTCTTTATAAATCCTTCGGATGACCTGAATTTCATCCTCGGTTATCTCATGGAGTACCAAACAAACTACAAAGGTAATGGCGAACAAACCGTTAACCCATACATTCACAAACCGCAAAGTGCGTATGTACAGGGTGAATACAAATTCGGCAAATTACTTAAGCTCATCGCCGGCACACAATGGAACCAATCGAGTCAGGAAGTTTCCGACTTCGTATCCCGATATGGTATAATTATCACTCCGAGTGAGAAATGGGGTGTCAAATTGCTTCGCGGCGAGGCCTTCAGGGCACCCTTCGCACTGGAGAGCGATGTCTATGACATACCTGTTCTTGTCGGCAACGAAAACCTCGAGCCGGAGCGGATAACGACCTACGATGCACAGCTTTTTTATAACGATGATAAGACATGCACTTCTGTTACGTATTTCAACAGTTCGATCGACCAGCTAATCGTTCGTGATACCAGTGTCAGCCCGGCGTCATTTAAGAACGGCGGCGAGCAGCGATTCCAGGGATTCGAGCTGGAGCATAAACGATTTTTAACATCGCGATGGCATGTTCTCGGCTCGCTCACGTACCAGGACAGCGACCAGAATGATGACATCAATCCGAGCACGGTTCCGCACGATATGTTCAAGATGGGAACCGGGTATAAATGGGACTGGGGTACACTCGGTGTCTTTTACAGTTACTATAGCACGCCGCCAACGCTCAGCACAGAAACCGTTGTAAATCCGAAACCGGGCCGCCTGCACCTGGCTTCTATTGACCTGGAAGTAGATCCGTCACAATGGCTTGGTTACAAAAAGGAACGGATGCAATTCACTTTCAAGGTCGAAAACCTCTTTAATGAGAAGATTTATGTATCGGAATTTAACCGCGGCGGCAATCCTAATTCTCTTCCCGACGGTCCGGGTATTACGCTCTACGCAGGTATGACCTTAAAGTTTTAAATTTTCAACAGCTTATTTTTATTCCTGGTTGCTTCGGGTATTCAATTATTGCAGCGCCAAACCTGTGAATTCACACCAGTAATTCTGCATTAACAGTTTTTTTATTTACGAAATACACCCGGCTTAAACTCCCAATCAAAAACAGTAATAATATGAAAAATATTAATAATAATGAACTAATTTGTTGATTTTGGGACTAATAGAGTATATGAATAAATATTAGAAAAGAGTTTAAGATGAAAAAGATAAAATATTATATCGTAATTTTTAGTGCATGCGCGGCTCCGGGCTTCGCTCAAGTCTCTTCTGCTGTAAATATTGACCCGAATAATATATTACAAGCCGCTATCATCGATCAAAATTCCCCTGTACCGCCTCTGGTACAGGATTCACCCTTTATTAAGGATGGCAGGCTCGATGTGAATGCAGTGGTGAAGCATTTCGAGGATATGTATCGCTCGACAAGCAGCATATCGGAGGTGGAGCTTATAATCACAAAGCCTCGAAGCGTAAGGTCACTTGAAATGAAAATGTGGACAAAAGGTGAGGAGAAAGCTCTGATTGTCATCCAATCTCCTGCTCGTGAAAAAGATACAGCGACTTTGAAAGTGGATAATAATCTCTGGAATTACCTGCCGCGAATCAATCGCACGATTCGTATTCCTCCATCGCTGATGATGAGCTCATGGATGGGCAGTGACTTCACCAACGACGACCTGGTTCGTGAATCTTCATTCTCAAAGGACTATACTTACAAACTGACAGGGCACACAGAGAATCCTCGCGGCTGGCAGGTTGATTTGATAGCCAGGCCGGATATAGTAGGACTCTGGAATAAATTTGAGCTTATCGTATCCGAGAATGGGCTAATTCCAATACAGGCGAAATATTATGACCGCAAAGACAGGCTGGCAAGAACAATTATATGGTCGGATGTAAAAGATTTCGGCGGGCACGTGATACCGTCGAAAATGGTATTGACACCGGAAGATGAAAAAGGCCAGAAAACAGAGATGATTTACAAGGATATAGATTTCAACGTGGCTGTTCCTGACGATACGTTCAGCCTGTCACAGCTCGAGCGCAAACGATGAAAGCCGGAACTTTTAAAATATCGTGGCGCAACATTGGCCGCAATAAAAAACGCACGGCGCTGGCACTGCTTGCGATAGCAGTCGGGCAGTTTGCTTTGCTCGCTACCAACGGAATAATGCGTGGCTATTCTGATAATATACGACTTGCAATAACAGGCCCGATGATAGGTCACGTCCAGGTACATGCGCCTGACTGGAGACAGGAGCATGCAATCGACTTATATCTCGGTGATGTAAATGAAATGGTTTCCGATATTCAAACCGATCCTGCGGTAGATTCAGCCGCCGCGCGTTTGTATGCACCTGTTCTTGTCGCACCGGAAGAACAGGCTTTTATCGCTACGGTTGTCGGCATACAAGTCGATGTCGAGTCTAAGGCTTATGGCCTTTTATCAGGTTTTAACGGGAAGCTCGAAAAAGGAAATGTGCTAATCGGACATCTCCTTGCGAAAAAAATTCATGCTAAGGAAGGCCGGGAAATAGCAGTTATTGGCCAGGCCGCAGATGGCTCTCTTGCGAATGATTTATATAAAGTCCAGGGTATCATAAAATGTCCCGTTGATATGATAAATCAAGCTGGAGTTGTAATGTCACTGGCTGACGCGCAGGAATTATTTGTCATGCCGAACGAAGCTCACGAAATTGTAATCCGAGACAAAATATCAGGACAGGCTGAAGCAGTCGCCGAAAGGCTAAAAAAAATGCCTATTCTTAAAAATACCGAGATTTTATCCTGGCAAAAGATAGTACCCGAGCTCGTAGTAATTCTCAAGTATTCAGATTATACCGGTTATTTCGTATTATTTATAATCTTCTTCGCGGCGATAGCAGGCATCGCAAATACACTTATGATGTCAACGTTCGAGCGTTTTCACGAATTCGGAATGTTACTTGCGCTCGGAAGCAGCCCTTACAGGCTCGTACGAATGATTATTTTCGAAGCACTCATAATCGGATTTCTCGGAGTAGTAATCGGAACCGTCTTCGGCTTAGTTTTTGTCGCGGGCACCTCAAATTCTGGAATAGATATGGCTTCATGGGGAGGACATGGCAGTCAGGCGGGTGATATGGGCTATATGGGATTAAATCTGCCGTTGTTTATATACCCGAGAATTGCCGGCTTCGATATTTTACTTGGATTAATAACAGTAATATTCACTTCCCTCGTGGCTTGTATTTGGCCCGCATGGGTAGCCGGAAAGCTTGAGCCAATGGAGGCGATGAGAGCATGAGAATTTCAATTTCATCAAAATATGCTTTATACAGTCTTTGGCGACACGCACGAAGAACTATTCTTTCTATTCTTGGAATCGGCCTTGGATGCGGCTTGTGTCTTTTTATGGTCGGTTTCATAAGAGGTGAAAGCAAAATGATGCTCCAGGCCGCTGCCGAGAGCGGCAATGGTCATTTTCGCATTGTCCCGAAAGATTGGGAGCAGTTTCGTGATAACGACCTGAGACTTCCTCACTGGCAGGAAGTCAGGAAAATGTTAAGTGACATGGAAGAAATTGAAGTTGTCACGCCACATGCGAGGAAGGAAGGACTTCTCGCATTCGGAACAAGAACTACCGGCGTGGAAATACTCGGAGTTGATCCCAATACTGAACAGGCGGCGGACAGGTTAGTCCGAAATGTCACTGAAGGAAAATATCTTTCTGCCGGAGAAACCGGAACAACAGTAATCGGCAAAGCTATCGCAAAAAGACTTGACGTAACACTTGGCGACGACCTTATGGTGACCGCGGCAGATAACGAAGGGCAAATACAAAGTGCCATGCTGCGAATTGTCGGAATTGTAGAGACAGGCAGTGACACTATGGACTCGATGATTTGCCAGGTAAATCTTTCAGACCTCGAAAAGCTAAGCGGCCTTAAAGGTGTGGGAGATTTGACTGTATTAATAAAAAAACCCAAAGAGCTGCAAAAAATTGCTTCGGAAGCTAAGGCAAAACTTCCCGAAGGCTGCGATTTAGTAACATGGAAGGAAATTTCACCTGAGCTTGCCTCAGGCGTGGAAATCGATAAGACATGGACGAGACTAACTGTCTCGATAATTATGATAGTCGTTTTTCTCGGGATAGCAAGTGCCCAGCTTACTGCGGTACTGGAACGAAGACGTGAATTCGCGATTCTCTCGGCACTCGGCATGAAAAACAGCAGGCTCATTCATATCATGTTCGCGGAAGGCCTTATACTCGGATTGTTCGGTGGAATTCTTGGTATTATTATCGGTGCGCCGTTCACTTACCTAATAGCGAAATACGGTATCGATTTCAGCTCCTTCTACGGAGGTAGTGACATCACAATTTCCAACATTCTTGTTGACCCGCACTTTTACGGGGATTTCGGGTGGTGGCTTGTGCCGCTCTCATTCTTACTGGCGGTAAGTGCGACAATACTCAGCTCTTTATATCCTGCATGGTATGCATCGAAAACCGACCCGGCGGTGATATTGAGAGTGGATCATTAACATAGTTTGTGAAATATAACAGGAGTTTTGCAAAAATGGCTGAAAAAATATTGGTCGATGCAAAAGAAGTCACGAAAATATATAAAACAGGCGAAGTTGAAGCCCAGGCTCTTCGGGGAGTAAATCTCGAAGTGCATGAAGGTGAGTTCGCTGCAATTGTCGGTCCCAGCGGGAGCGGCAAAACCACCCTGCTGAATCTCGTAGGCGCGCTGGATATCGCAACCACAGGGCAGTTGACCGTCCTGGGGCGGGACGTTTCAAAATTAAGCAGGCGTCAGCGAGCGGATTTGCGCTTACATTCGCTCGGTTTCGTCTTTCAGGCGTATAACCTTGTTCCTGTCCTGACAGCGCAGGAAAACGTCGAGTTCGTTCTGGAGCTGCAGGGAGTCGGTGACAATCGCAGCCTGCGAGCACAGGAAATTCTCGAAGAGCTTGGCCTGAAACAGTTCGCTGACAGACGACCGAGAGAGCTTTCGGGAGGACAGCAGCAGCGTGTTGCAGTCGCACGAGCAGTCGTATCCAGGCCCAGGCTGATGCTGGCCGACGAGCCTACCGCAAATCTCGATGGCGAAAACGCAGAGATACTTCTGAAAATGATGCTTGCCTTGAATAAAAGTCACGGTATTACTTTTGTTTTTTCAACACACGACCCGAGGGTGGTGACTTATGCCCGCAGAGTTGTTACGCTTGTGGATGGAATTGTAACGAAAGACCTTGTTAAAAATTCAAATGAACCTGCCACGAATGAATCAGAAATCATCGATATCTAATATTACGAGAAAACGGAAACTTTTTTTATATTTGATTCCGCTCACCGTTTTAATATTTAAAACGGTGACTCCTTCAGCCGCTATCGATATCTACTCGAGCAATGATGGCAAATGCAGTGTCGGACTTGATATTTCCGGCAAATGGACATCACTCGCTTCACATGCTCCGGAAGACGAGATACTCTACCCCCAGAGAGACAGCCTGACCGAGTTTTTCAGACTGCGTTTCGGATTAAACGCGACATATAACGACTGGATAAGCGGCAATTTTGCATACGAGCAAAGTGCAAGGTGGCTTTCCGATCAGGCTGCGTCGGGAGCTGGGAGCAGTTTTCTTCCGGGCCAGGTGGATGCCCCTTATAGAATTACTCAGCTCGATTGGGAAATTGAAGAAACAGACACATTTCTATACAGGCATGAAATTGACAGGGCGCTGGTCGCGATGCATCCCAAATGGGGACAGGTTATAATTGGCAGGCAGGGAATCGGACTTGGACGGGGGACCATTTTCAGTGCGGTTGATATATTCGCACCTTTTTCGCCTCTTGAAGTTGATCGCGAATGGCGGCGCGGCGTGGACGCAGTTCGCATCGAGCGAAACATCACCAGCACCAGCTCAGTCGAGCTAATCGGTGCATTTGGCCAAACCTGGGAGCAGTCTGCTCTTTTAGGTCGAGCAAGAGGATATACAGGTGACATAGACGGAGAGATTCTTTTCGGTAAAAGAGCAGAAGATACTATGCTGGCAGGTGATATTTCAGCGTCAGTAAATGATGCAGAAGTTCACAGTGAGCTTGCTTTTTTCCATACCCCAGAACGACAGCCTGAATCCGGACTTTTCTGCAACAGGCATGAAGTGGTAAAGTTCGTACTTGGAAGCTCATATACATTTAACGTTGGAAACGGCTTAACATGGCTTACTGAATACCACTATTCAGGTTTCGGGCTGAGAGACATCGAAGATGTCTCAACTCAATTACAAAATAAAGATTTTTTAGAAAGAATTGCTCGCGGCGACACGCAAATTTTAGGCAGGCAGGCAATTGCAACTCAACTCAGCTACCAATTCAAAATAGACCTTAACGGCTCGCTTTTAATTCTCCAAAGCCTTCAGGATAGCTCTGGAATTGCGTCACCATCTATTAATTGGGACTTCTCCCAGAACAGTTCAATCGTAGGCAGTGTTTTTGTACCATGGGGTGACAAACCATCAGCAGGTAATCTTAGAAGCGAATACGGCGGAACCCCAATAAGCCTCTTTCTCCAATTACGCAGTTATTTCTAAAAGCAGCTTTTATGATGCAAATAAATAATCCGCATTCCTATATGACTGGTTTGTCAAAAAAACAAGGAAATATTCCAATGGGAAATAATAACGATACTTGCATAAAATTCGTTCTCATAATATATTATGAAGCCTGTATCGAAAAACATTAATAAAGGAATGATAATGGCACATAAATTCATAAATAAAGTCGAGCCTGGGGAAACAATTGATGATATTTACATGGTAAAAGACCCTATTCTCAGGAGCACTACAAGGGGAGACCTGTATATAGCTATGTTTCTTTGCGATAAGTCCGGGCAATTAAACGGACGAATGTGGCAGGCAACGGAAATCGTTTATAAATCCATACCAAAACCCGGCTTTATTCACATACAGGGCAGAAGCGAGCTTTACCAGAATAATTTGCAGATTATTATTAATAACATAAATGCCATAGCGCCGGAAAGGGTAAATATAGACGATTTTCTCGCACGAACAAAAAAGAACGTTCCTCAAATGTTCGAGGATGTAAAAAAAATAGTCTCGCAAATAAAGAATTTTCAGCTTAGAGCTGTCGCGGATTCTTTTTTGACTGATGATATACTAATGGAAAAGTTCCGAAATGCTCCCGGCGGAATGAAGCTGCATCACAGTTATATCGGAGGACTTTTGGAACACGTCCATAATATGCTGCGTGTTGCAGTCGCCGTTCTGCCCATGTACCCGAATTTGCAGGCTGACCTCGTTTTGGCGGGAATATTTCTTCACGATATCGGAAAAACAGAGGAGCTTTCATACGATTTGGCATTTGCCTATACAAACCAGGGTCAATTGCTTGGTCATATCGTTCAAAGTGTTCTAATGGTAAATCAGAAGGTAAATTCGTTAAGAGCGGGAGGGACAAAAATTGACCAGGAAATAATAGACTCTCTTGAGCATATAATAGTTTCACATCACGGCGAATACGAGTTCGGCTCGCCAAGACTGCCTGCGATGCCGGAGGCATTTATGGTTTATTTTATCGATGACCTCGACGCCAAGATAAATATGGCAGAATCAGCTATCGAAGAAGAAGATGGCGATGAAAACTGGACTGCATGGAAAAACGCTCTGCAAACAAGGCTGTATCGAAAACGTTTAGAATAGCTTTTCAAATGTTTTGAATAGTGTCACGTTTCAGGATAATGCCGGAGAATCTCCAGATTTTCTCGAATTGCTTTATTGGTATCAGTTCCTTGCCTGTAACCGGGTCTGCGACAGCGACTGCGTCATCAAGAACTTCAAGCACAACGATACAATGGTCCAGCAGGAAACCCTCCTTGATAACCACTAACGTGACACCGGTTTTTTTCAACTGTTCGATTGTATCAAACCTGCGATATTTGCATTTCAAGCCTTCGGAGCCATAGCGGTTTTCAAGCGCCGAGCAAAGCAGGCTCGGAAGTGTCCCGACAACAGGGCTGGAATGAGAAAGCACTGCAATTTCTCCCTCCTGGGCGGATAATCCCAAATACTCCAATGCCGTTACAGCCGCTGCAGGGCCGCATGTATATTCTGTCGTCTGACGGCAAATACCATCTTTGTCAAATCTCGTTGGATTTTTTAAGAGTGTATCTTTAATCAGCACAGGGAAAAGAAAAGGTGCCACAGAAAACCATGTGACAAGAACAAACATCAGGATACACACAAGAACTTTCTCGAATTTGCGAGGCAGGCGTGAAAGCGGTGTAGTAAGTCCCATACAAACTGCTAAAGAAATAATAACGAATCGGCTGCGCCCTGTGATGAGCCAGCAAAATGGACTGAAAAAATATAATGCATTATCTAACCTGGCAGCTACGAGCAGCAATATTAAGGCACAGGGGAAAAAATAACCCATGGTCCAATAAGGTTTTTTAAAACCGGAAAAGATTCTGCCCAGCAATACACTAAGCAAAGATATTAGAATCACTCCGGCAGTTTCAAACCAGGGAACCATTTTCAGCCTTTCATACTCGATTAATTACTTGATGTTATTGTACCAAATCAGCAGTGACAAATCAAGTCAATTATTCATAAGTATTGAGTTTAAAAAGAGATATGGTCCTATATTATCTTTTTTGCTGCCTATGAAAAATATAGATTTTTTTTCATGGATTTTAAGTGTATAATTCAGCAATGGCTTGTATATGCCGATAAAAATATAGAATCCTTTATTTTGGGATAAGACGATTAACACAGGAATTTATTTTAGTGGAAAATAACGAAATGCAATTTCGTTTAATAACAATATTATTATTACTCGTCGCTGTATGTTTAACAGGCTGCTTTTCATCAAACCCTGATGATATACGTGCATTCAAGAAGCCCCAGGAAGCTGACACAAGCACTGATAATTATATTTTACAGCCTCCCGACGAAATACATGTATCGTGCTCGAGGGTTCCAATTATTCATGACCAAAAACAAAAAATTCGTCCTGACGGCATGATAAGCTTCGAAGGTATAGGAGAGATTCAGGCCGCCGGAAAAACAGTGGAACAGCTTACTGAAGATATCAGGCTGAAAGTTATCCAGCTTTATAAATTAACAGGTGAAAATCCGGTTGATATCCTCATATCTATCTCAGAAAGCAAATTTTATTATGTATTGGGTCAGGTTCATATATCCGGACCGAAACTATATTCAGGTCGCAATACGGCTTCAAAAGCAATCGGCCTGGCAAAACCCAATCAATTAGCCTGGCTGGAACGAATCCAGGTAATCAGACCTTCGAGCGATAAAAATATCAAACCTGCTATTTTCGAATTGAATTATGATCGTATGATGGCGCATGGTGACGATACGAAAGATGTTTTACTGCAGGAAGGTGATATAATTTATGTTCCTCCTACTGTTTTGGGGTGGATAGCGCTGAAAATAGAAGAGTTTATAACACCGATCGAAGAGGCATTTACGGGAGTTTATACAGTCAGACTCGGTACTACTGACAGGAAATTATATTAGTACTGAGCTGACCCGGAATGGATTATCAAAAAAAGAGTATGTTTTATGCAGATACGTTCAAAGATAGCTTCGATTCATCTTGCCGGCACAATATGGTTCGTGCTGTGTGTCAGCTACCTTTTAGTAATAGCACTATTACAGGCCGGTGTTAAATGGTGGATTGTATTTTCCCTGTCGGTACATGGCATATTACTGGCTCTGCTGCTAATAAGCCTGTACCTGTTCGCAATTTTCAGGGGTATCAGCAGCAGTCAAAAACTTCAGGCAGAACATCCAATAACCAAGACCGACCAATATGCTTTTTTCTATGCAGCAACACCATTTCTTGGCGGGCTGGCCGGTTTACTGGGAATGATAGGTGCTGATACTATAGGCCAATTCATATCCGGTATCACACTTGGTACCCTGGGAACAACATTCATGGTTTGGGTAATAGTCGATCCTGTCCTGGGTCTGCTTGAAATGTTTTTTCCGGAAAGCCGACAACACTATATACAGCGACAAGCCGAAGCTAAAATAACAAAAGAAAAGAAGCGAAAGGAACGTGAACGTATTCTTGCAGAAGTATCAGCTCGCGAGAGCTCGAATCATCAGCACTGGCACGAAATGCTCAAGCCGCAGGCTGAAAGACTTGCTTCATTATTATCTTCAGAAATTAACGATATAAAAAAAGCCGAGCGTGAAGCTGCGAGTATAGGAGTTAGCGCATGGCAAATCGGGGGATTGAGCTGCATGAGAGAGCTGCGTGACATGGCGCTTGACATATGCAGGCAAAAAAAGGCAAGCAAGGATGTCAGGGATTATATCACTTTCTGGTGGGACGGTATCGGAGGCTGGCGGGATACTTCTTTCTGTTAGAAATGAATTTATGCAAAAATGAGAAAAGGCATACTATGGAAAGAAAAACCAGCTTTTTCCTACTGACTCATCCGTAGTTATCACTGAAAACAATTAACCGTCTGCTCTGAAAACAGAGCAGACGGCTTACACTTCACCTGTAATTCACCTCTCCCTTTTAACACAAATAGAAAAGGTAATAATCAACCAAAGTCTTTTTTTAGTATTTGCTTTCCCACTCTTGATAAACATTCCTCACTGTCCTTGTACGACAAGTGACAAACATTTATATATAAAAATGAAAAAACAAAAACTTACTGTTTATAATAACTATCTAATTTCAACTTAGAGAGTACGACGCCTGCGCAGCCAGCCTACGAGTCCTGCACCAAGACTGCCAAGAATTATTGCTCCGGGTGCCGGAATATAATCAACAGTCAAAGTTGCTTTTCTCAGGGTTACGAACCAATAATTTTTATATGTACCACCCTCTGCTGTAGATATATCCATCCAAACATTAAGGGTGCCAATACCGTCAACAACAGACAACTGAGCCAATTGCGCAGCATTAAGTGTATATGTAGTTGTGACCCATGCATCAGTAGTGCCCTGCAAGTTACCCATATTCACGCCGCCAGAGCCATTAGTAGTACCAACCTTAATCATATCCAGCTCATTGATAGCATCAGATGAGGTTAAATCCACATCATATGCCTCAATCTTCAGAGTAGCCCCGAAAATCGTGATTGGTCCCGGACCCAGATCTACCACATGCGACCAGCCCCAGTCCTGAGCGTAACCACGGTAATAGGGAACTGCTGTGGGAGACGAACTTGGCGGCAGGAACCACTGCGGATTAGTCGTCGAATCAAGCGTACTTGTAGTAGTAAGTGCCTTCGCATTACCACTCATGCCCAGTACCATACAGAACAGGACAAAAAACAATATTACCTTTCTCATCATTGCTCTCCTCTCGTTATTAATTTTACGAGTTTAATATTATGAATCCATTCCTTTTCAGAAGACAAATATCCCTTGTCTTCTTTTTCATTTACAATATATTTATGCCCTTTTACTACAATAATTGACGTCTTCTACGTAACCAGCTTATAACAGTTATGCCTATACTACCCAGTAAAACTGCCCCGGGAGCAGGCATATGCATTACTAAAGTTAATTCCGGGGCTTTTAGAACACCCCAGGAATATTCCATATCAGGAGCAATACCAACCGCTCCACTTTGAAAACCACCTAAAGGACCGGTAAGCATCAAAGAAATATATCCATCAGCTATGTCGTCGGCCCAGTTATTATAGGTTATTGTAATTGTTTTCCATGTATAACTTGTTTCATTATGAGTAACAGTGCCAATAAGCTGATCCGGCACAATAAAATCACCCGGATCACTTAACGATTCATCAGGATTGAAAATCCAGCTGTCATCGGAATAATACCATAAGGTTCTCTGAGTCGGTTCGCCATCAAAATCCAGTAAATAGGCCGAGAAAGAAGCCGAAACAACATTTCCATTAGCAG
>CAYSHS010000078.1:0-11938 GCA_964430845.1 uncultured Pirellulales bacterium
GGTTGTGAGGATTGGTTTGTCGAAACTTAGAAGATGATTTATAATTTCTGCATAAACGTTATTCGTCAACTGTAAATTTCCAAGAGGATCTCCAGCAAGAGCATCGGCGCCTAATTCGAAAACTATCACATCAGGATTATATGTACTAATTAGAGGCAGGGCAATAGTCTCGAATGCTTTCATATAAGCCTGGTCGTATGTTCCGACAGGCATAGGAATATTCACACAATAGCCTTTTCCCTCGCCTGTACCGATTTCATCTTCGAATCCCGTGCCCGGGAAAAGCGTTTTCGGATTCTGGTGCAATGAAATTGTAAGACAATCCGGGCGGTCGTAGAATGCCTGTGCCACGCCGTCACCATTATGGACATCCACATCGAGATACAAGACTCTCTTTCCCTGCTCGGTAAGAACAAGACAGGCAAGAGCCACATCGTTTATATAGCAAAAACCCGCCGCTTTCTCAGGGCCTGCATGATGGAATCCGCCCGAAGGATTGAATGCTATATCGACCTTGCCTTCCATGATTTGCTCGGCACCGACGAGTGTCGCACCTGCAGCCAGTGCTGAGTATTCGTACATACCTTTGAATACAGGGCAGTCCTGCGAGCCTATTCCCATATTGAGCGCATCGACATCGAAGTGCCCTCTGCCTGCGTTTTTCAAAGCGTGGAGATAACGCGCTGAATGAAATTTTTTCAGTACAACTCTTTCAGCGGGAACAGATGCGATTACGCTTCTTTCGGGACCAGAAATTAAATTCATCGATTTGAGGACATCCATAACCCGTTTGGCCCGGATGGTATTAAACGGATGTTCGGGTGGATAGCTGTACTTTTCAAGCTCAGATGAATATATAAATGCAACTTTTCGGGTTGCCACTTTTACTCCTTATATTATTCTCAAATCGCAGCATGGGCTTCCAGCCGGTGCATGCATGGGCAAGATGCCCATGCCACGGGACTATTTTGTTAATTCGTAATCGATATTGTACACTTCACCATCGAATTTCGTATTGACCTTATACCCGGAATTATAGAAAACACTCAGCATAGCTTTATTGTTCGGCAAGACTTTTGCTATAAACTTTTTTACACCTCTCTGTCTTGCGACTTTACTTATATAATCCAGAAGGAAAGTTCCCATGCCTCTGCTTTGCCACTCGTCCTGTACGAGAAAAGCGACTTCTGCCGATTGGGTTTCAGGATCGAGGAAATATTGTGCGATGGCGACAACTTCTTCATCTGATATACCCGGAACGACGCCGACAATAGCAATATCTTTCTTATAATCGATGTTGGTCAACTGCTGAACGTCACTGTGCGGGAAAGCCATCGTACCTGTCATATATCGTGTTTTTACTGACTTTTCACTCAGTGAGTAAAGCATTTCTGAAAGAGCAGGCTCATCTGTTGGCTTCACAGGTCTGAAGAAAATTTCCGTGCCATCTTTTAAGGTGTTGTAATGTTCCAGCTCTTCAGGGTAATCAACCTGGTCCCATGCCATTTCAATTTGGTCCTGGTAAATGTATTTTTGCGTTTTTGCGGCCTGGAGCAGATCATTTCTGAATTTCGGATCGGCTATATTTATGAGTGCCAATACTCTTTCTCTAATTGTTTTGCCATGAAGATATGCGATACCGTGCTCTGTGACGACATAATGTACGTCCCCTCGTGTTGTTACCACGCCGGCACCTTCTGTAAGATGAGGAACAATCCTGCTTACAGTTCCGCCTTTTGCAGTCGATGGCATCGCTATTATCGCTTTTCCGCCTCTACTTCTTGCTGCTCCCCGGATAAAATCCACCTGGCCTCCTATTCCGCTGTAAAATCTATATCCCAATGAATCCGCACAAACCTGACCTGTCAAGTCAACTTCCAACCCAACGTTTATAGCTATCATTTTTTCATGCCTGCTGATGGTATTAACATCATTTACGTATTCTGTCGGATGAAACTCGAAGAAGGGATTATCGTTTATGTAATCATAAAGTCTTTGCGACCCCATGCAGAAACTCGCGACAATTTTATTGCGGTCAAAACTTTTTTTAGCTCCTGTAATTGCACCGCTTTCGACAAGGTCTATTATCCAGTCGCTAAACATTTCTGTATGAATTCCGAGGTCTTTTTTATATGCGAGATATTCGACGAGTGCCTGAGGGACATTTCCTATGCCGCATTCGATTGTACTGCCGTCATCGACAAGACGTGAGACATTTTGCCCGATTTGCCGAAGCACTTCATCAGGCTTGGGAACTGGTATCTCGATAATTATTTCATCGTGAGGAACCAGAATATCTATATTATTGACGTGCAGGAAGCTATTTCCATAGGTCCTGGGCATATATTTATTGACCTGTGCGATGACATATCTTGCGTTAGTTGCAGCAGCTTTAACTATATCGACTGAAACACCAAGACTGCATAGCCCATTTGCATCTGGCTCCGATACTGTAATCAATGCAACATCAATCGGGATGCGTCCAGTCTCGAATTCCATCGGTATCTCGGAAAGGAATATAGGAGTATAGTTTCCAATTCCTCTCTCGAAAGCATCGCGAACATTGTCAGCGATAAAGAAGCTGTTCATTTTAAATTTGTCACGGTACTTCTCATCTGCATAGGGTGCTGTGCCCATAGTAAGCAGATGCACAACCTGGACATCTCTTATCCCGCTTGTATTGTTGACCAGTGCATCGACAAGATGCTGCGGCTGGCCGCAGCCTGTTCCAATGAATACGCTGCTTCCTGATTTTATGAGTTTCATCGCCGCTGGGGCGGATTTAATTTTATCTTTATATTTTTCTTTCCAGTTAGATTCGTTCATTTTTAAATTTCCAGACTCATTCTTGCATCAACGGCTATCGGCGTCGTTCCCACGGGACCGACAACATAAGGATTAATATCCATTTCCAGGATTTGAGGAAACTCGGTGACTAATTGCGAGAGCCTTTGGAGACCTTCTGCAATCCTGTCGATATCGACACCTTCCTGACCACGGATGCCTTTGAGTATTTTATATGTTTTCGTGTCCATGAGCATTTGTTTTGCTTCATCAGCGGTAAGTGGTGCGAGATAAAAAGACACATCTTTGAGTACTTCGACCATTATGCCGCCCATTCCGAACATCATCAGCGGCCCGAAATGCGGGTCCCTGTTCATTCCGAGTATGACTTCTTTTCCGTTACTACACATTTCCTGAACAAGCACTCCAAGTATATCAGCATCAGGTTTCTTTTTAGGAATGCGGTACATCATTAAATCGAAGGCATCCTTTACTTCCTGCTCGGTTTTAATTCCAACCCTGACTCCACCAACATCGGATTTATGCAATATATCAGGTGACCATATTTTTAACACGACTGGAAATCCCAATTGTTGAGCAATATTGACTGCCTGCTCGGATGTCGTAGCTATGGAGCCTTTTGGGGTGACAAAACCATATGCTTCGAGAATTTCCTTAGCTTCGGTTTCGCCAACTTCACGAATTTCCTGCCTGATATGTCGTTTTATTATATTTTCAACTTTGCGCCTGTTGACAGGGAAAAGTTTCACGATGCGCTTCGGTCGCGATTTCCATCGCTTGTATTCCGACATAACCTTTATAGCAGTCACCGCATTATCGGTTGCGTCATATTGCGGGATTTTACCATCGCGTAAAATCTTTACACCTTCTGCGACTTTCGTTGCACCAAGAAAACATGCCAAAATAGGTTTTTGAGGCTTTTCGTGGAAAATCTTGACGATAGCTTCTGCAGTTTCCTTAGCTTCAGTCATTGCCTGTGGTGTAAGCAGAATCAGGACTATATCTACGTTCGGGTCATCAAGGACTGTATTTAAAGCGAAGCTGTAACGTTCCGCCAGAGCATCACCCAAAACGTCAACAGGATTATATAAATTAGCGGCAGGAGGAAGTACAGAGCCTAATTTCTTTATAGTTTCCTCGTCCAATTTTGCAAAGGTGAGTCCTCTGCGTTCAATAGCATCTGCGGCCATGATTCCGGGACCGCCCGCATTGGTTATAACGACAACGCGAGAGCCGGCTGGCAAAGGCTGATTCGCGAAAACCTGGGCATAATCGAACTGCTGCTTTATAGAATCGCAGCGAATAATTCCGGCACGCTCAAACGCGGATTCATACGCAGTCTCACTGCCTGCAAGACTTCCTGTATGAGATGAGGCTGCTTTTGCACCTGCTGAGGTTCCTCCCGATTTGATAAGGAGGATGGGCTTGATATGTGAGATTTGTTCAGCCTGCCTGACAAAAGCATCGCCATCAGCTATGTTTTCGAGATAACCTGCGATTACTTTGGTTTCCCCGTCTTTGGACAATGCCTTAATAAGGTCTAATTCATCCACATCAGCTTTATTACCTATGCTGATTAGCTTGCTGAAGCCTATACCATTTGCGTTGGCTATATCAAGAATAGCGGCCAGCAATGCTCCCGATTGCGAAAGGTATGCTATACCACCGGCTGAAGGCAGGTCGCCTCCGAAACTGGCGTTCACCTTATTCGATGGGACGATTAATCCCAGGCAATTGGGACCGATCACCCTGATACCTGATTCCCTTGCTATCTGAACGACCTTTTCTTCGAGCGCTTTACCCTCCTTGCCAACTTCCTTGAAGCCTGCGGTTATGATAACTACTGATTTTGTCCCTAATTTCGCGCATTGCTGCATTACCTCGGGAACGATTTTGGCTGGTATTACAAGGATTACAAGCTCAGGTACTACACCTATGGATTCGAGGTCAGGATAGCACTTCAGACCTTCAATTTCATTACCAGAGGGATTTACAGGGTATATTTTACCCTTGTAACCGGCATTTATCATGTTGGAAAGAATCTCATAGCCAACTTTTCCCTTTTGGCGGGAAGCTCCAACAATAGCTACGGATTTAGGATTAAAAAAACTTTCAAAACTCATTAAAGGTGCGTCCTTTCTGACTTTGGAGAGCTCGGTCGAGCCGAACCAAAATTGATTCTTACTCGTAGTTCGCAGCGAAGCGCTGCCTTGCAGAGTAATAAAGGCAAGATATTCTATTTGACAAGCCTAAAAAAGGCAAGACTTTAAACATGCATGTATTAAAAATTTCCTCCGTTAGTGCACAAAATTGGTTTTTTAGTCAACTTTAAAGAATATTTGGTAATTTTACTGCGTAAGTGATACGTATTTATATAGATAACAAGAGTTTTGCAAAAATTCAGTAGATAAAATATTTTGGTCCGATAGGTGGTTAATTTTTACGATAATCAAAAAAGCGGCCTATAAAAAACGGATTACAGCACAATAAGTCATCCATTTTGTACGTACAATAATATTTTCAGTTTTATGGAAGTATCATACCATTTTCCAGCCTCCTTTAGCACGATATATTTATTATATTTTAAGTGAGATTCTATTTATGCATTAAAAGGCAGCTATTTAGAGCAGGTGCCTGAAGATGCTTTATTGAATTGCAGTGAGATGTGCCGCCGGGAAAGAAAATTATTCCAGGCTGACAGGATTAAGATAAAAACCATAAAGAGCCGGAAAGATGGAAAGACGAATAGGAGTAAAAAAACAACGCAAGCCGGTATCATTTTATAAGAGCCGGATAATGAGCTTTTTAAGCTCACCTGCATCAATATTTTTTCTTTTTATAGCTGCCGCAATTCTGGCTATTCCGGCCTGGCACGGATGGCAATCTTATAATCAAATCAAAATCATCGATGAGCAGCTTAAAGATGTAATAAATTTGGAGGGCACATATTTATATCGCGACGAGGCGCTGACTATGTCGCTTAATATGGCCGCTTCGACAGGTGATAAGGTTTGGATAGAACGTTATGAAAACCTCGATAAAAGGGTAAGGCCTGTAATTGAGAAAAGCTGGGGCGTCTCTGAAAGCGGAACTATAAGCGCAGATGCTATTTTAACGGAACTTGCTTGTGACAAGCTGTCCGAGCTTGAGAGCAATATTTTGGATTTGCTGAAGCAGGGCAGCTCATCTTACGCAAGTGTGTTACTTGAAAATTCGGATTACGAGGACCAGAAGCAGACTTATAGTCGGGGTATGAAAAAGTTTGTAATTAACGTTCGCAAGACCCTCGAAGAGCTTTCCGAAAAACAATGGAATAATATGCAAAAAGCTGTCATTTCGCTCATTATCATTATGCCCTTAATTATCATATCCTGGCTGGCTTTGAACAGAACAGGAAAATATCTTTGTGAGCGAGCCGAATTAAAACGAAAAACCGGCGCTTTCGGAAAAGAATGGCAGGATACATTCAATGCTGTTACGGATGGTATCTGTGTCCTCGACAAGGAAGGCGGGGAAATTCTTGAATGTAACAAGGCTATGACCCGGCTTTTCAAAAAACCCTATAATGAAATAATAGGGCAAAGCTGCTGTGAGCTTCTGCACGGTTCTACAGAGCCGGTAAAAAGATGTCCCTTTGCTCGCATGATGAATACCAGGCGGAGCGAGGAGGCAGACCTCCAGGTCGGTGACAAATGGATTAATATCAAGGTTGACCCGCTTATCGATGATGAAGGCAATCTAACCGGCGCGATTCATATTATTTCTGATATAACCAAGCACAGGAATACACACAGGGCACTGAGGGAATCCGACAATAAGTTCAGGCTTGCGTTCGCAAACGCCCAGGATGCTATAGTATGGATTGATACCGAGAATGGTAATATCATAAACTGCAATAAGGCATCCGAGGAATTGTTCGGAAAAAGCAAAAAGGAAATTCTCGGGCAGCATCACACAATGCTCTACCCGGAGGATAGAAAAGAGACATATACGAATTTGCTAAACGATTCAGGCAGGGATTTGAACAGTATAATAGATGCGGAAATTCCTGCAAAAGATGGTCGGGTCAGGCAAGTAACTATAGCTACTTCGACAATGCAGGTTGAAGATAATGAGATTGTACAGTGGATAATACGAGATGTCACCGAAAGCAAGCAGGCAATCGCAGAAGCCGAAAACCTTGCCAGGTTTCCAAGCGAAGACCCGAACCCTGTTTTAAGAATATCCTCAGACTGTAAAATTCTTTATTCCAATGACGCAGGAACACCAGTCCTGAAAACCTGGCAAACAGGGGTTGGTCAAAATTTACCACAGGCATGGCGTAGCAGAATAGAGGAAGTTTATAATTCCGGCACAGGCGCTACATTCGAGCTGAGTTGTGATGATGACCATATTTTCATCTTAACACTCCAGCCGATAACAGGCTTAGGCTATGTGAATGCTTATGGTCTTGACATAACAAACTGGAAAAAGGCGGAAAAAGAAAAAATGGACCTGGAGCTTCAGCTTGGTCAGAAGCAGAAGATGGAAGCAGTCGGTACACTGGCAGGCGGCATCGCACACGATTTTAATAATATCCTTTCTGCTTTGCAGGGCTATACAGAGCTGTCACTCGATGACCTGCCTGCAGACAACCCTGTTCGAGACAATCTCGAACAGATACTTACCTGTACAAACAGGGCTACGAAACTGGTAAAACAGATTTTGACATTCAGCCGGAAGAACGAGCAGGAGCAGGAAAAAGAGCCTGTACTGGTAAGCTCGATCGTTAAAGAGGTTCTTGGTATGCTTCGTTCGTCACTGCCGACTACGATAAGGATTTGCCGAAAGATAAATACAGAGACCAGTAAAGTTCTGGCTAATCCCACACAGATTCACCAGGTACTTCTAAATCTTTGTACGAATGCTTCTCATGCTATGGGACAGACTCCAGGGACACTGGAAGTAAGCCTCGATGATGTTCACTTCGAGTCGCAGACAAGAATCGGTGATGAGCACCTCGAAGAAGGTTGTTATGTAAAGCTAAGTGTAAGCGACACGGGCTGTGGTATGGAGCCGGAAATTTTAAAGCGGATTTTCGAGCCGTTCTTTACTACGAAAAAGCTGAACGAAGGCACGGGACTGGGACTTCCTGTAGTTCATGGAATCGTTAAAAGTCACGGCGGCGCAATAGATGTCGCCAGCACCCCGGGACAGGGAACTATATTCAATATATATTTGCCAAGGATAGAAAATAACGATATGCAGGAGCCTCAGCCAAAAGAGCCTCGAAACAAGGATAAAAAGGTCGTGCTTCTGGTGGATGATGAGGAGATGATTGTAAATGTCACAGGACAAATACTCGAAAGGTTCGGATATACCGTAGTAGCAAGGACAAACAGCCTCGACGCGCTTGAGGAGTTCCAGGAAAAGCCTGACGAGTTCGACCTTGTTATAACCGACCAGGTGATGCCGAATATGACAGGCACGGAATTGGCAAGAGAGATACTTGCCATCAGGAAGAATTTGCCTGTAATTCTCTGCTCAGGTTTCCCCGAAAAAATCTGCCGGGAAGAGCTTGCGAGCATCGGGATAAAACATTTTATTATGAAACCCATAAGCAGACAGGAGCTTGCTTCGATTGTTCATGAAATATTAAATAATGAAAGCGTCTCCGTGTAATATATAGATGCCTTACATAAATAAAATTAGCACTTCTATATCCTTATTAGAGATTCTTTACAATATCCTGCACTAAAATAACCTGACAAACTGTTTTTTAGGAAAAAAATACTTGAATTAATAAAAAAATCAAACATTATATAAATGGCTTAATGATGTTCGGTTATATACTTGAGCGGGGCATAGCAATAAACGCATGTATTAGCTATAAAGGAAGGAAAAGTTATGAGCAAGAAAAGAGGTTTTACGCTTATAGAGCTATTAGTCGTCATTGCTATCATTGCACTTTTGATGGGAATATTGCTGCCTTCTCTTGCAAAGACGCGAAAGCAGGCGAAAGCAGTTGCATGCCAGGCTCTGCTCAGGCAATGGGGAACAATTTGGTCCATGTTCTGCGATGACAACAACGATAAATTCGCTATGACTCAGACAAACTGGGCCAGAGGTGAATGGATAGTTAATCTAAGAGATTTGTACCAGACAAAAACAAATATTCTCAAATGTCCCGTAGCGACTAAACGTCTTCCCAGCGGTGATGAGTGGGGAGGCCCATTTAATACATACGCAATGCCTGCGGACATAAGTGGTATGAGCGGTGTTGGAGAAGAACCCAGCTATGGTCAAAACTGCTGGGTATATGATCCACCTCCGGGTACAACGGACATTCAGGGACGCCCGGTTGCTAATAATTGGAGGACCAAAGATTCAAAAGGAGCGGCTTACATCCCTGTATTTGCTGATACTATGTGGCGGGGAGGAGGGCCTTCTTCCGACAAAGGCACTATAGCCTGCGACCCTCCACAGGAAAACGGAAAATGGTACGGTTATAATCATGAAATGAAGCATTTTTGCATCGACAGGCACTCGGGCGGGATTAATATGCTTTTTATGGATTGGCATGTGGAACATGTCGGGCTTAAGAAATTATGGAGATTGAAATGGCATAGGAATTTCAATACACACAACGGCTGGACGCTGCCTGATGTACCCTGGCCGGCATGGATGAAAAACCTGCCGGATGGGTAAATTTAAAAATATAACAGGTTATAGTACTTTGGGATTTTTGAAAAAAGAGAACAAAAACGTAACTTCCTGCAAAGCAAATAACTTACAAGAAAAATCTTAAATACGCCTGACAGGACTCGAACCTGAAACCTTCGGTTCCGTAGACCGACGCTCTATCCAATTGAGCTACAGGCGCTTAACTAACGCTCGGTAGTATAACAATATAGAGATATTCCTGTCAATCCTTATCATCAGCCTTGAATTCAAAGGTTTTTTCCCAAAGGATTTTGTAGTCGCCTGATGTTGGACTCCACATATGTCCTACAGGTTCGGATGTTTCAAATATTCTTATTTTATAAATAAATTTTCCATCTTCAGGGAAATCAACAATATACCCAATGCTATCTTCGGGATCAGGAAATCCACTGCGTCCGCCGCTCATAACAAATTCGCCATTTCTTTTAAAATAAATATCCATCCCGGGGAAACAACCGTTCTTTACAGGTAATTCAACTTCAACTGCTTCTTCTTTCGAATAAGTTATTGTTCGTTTTTCTTTGTCATAATGAAGTTTTTTCGGAAGCAACACTTTCATTGTTTTTGGAGTTTCTTCCGTGATTTTCAACTCGAATGTTTGAGATTCAATCGTGCCGCTCCAGAAGCCATAATCATCCAAGTCTTTGTTGTTGACCTCATCCCACCATTGTGTTGGTTCATTTGGAAATGAATATTCAATTTGACATTGGTAAAGACCGGGTTCAAGAGCGTTTCGTTGAGTCGCCAATGGAAACATAACTTCCCATGGCTCCAGGGAATTTCCATCGAGCGGCAACGTGTAAGCTGCTCCGTCAACGGCAAGCATACCATGAGTCGGATCATGCGGCCAAACCATAACAGTTTTTTGCGTTTTTTTGTTTGTTAAGATCAATGTTAGAAAAGCACCGCGTAAAAACATATTGAGCTGCTTTACATTTTTGCCAAGATGGTCTGGTATGGACTGAAGTTTTACAATCGTATGTAGGTTCATTCCCTGTTCAACTTCGTCCGGGACCAGTGCGGTGCACCTTAATCCCTGCGATTCCTTACCCCATGAAAAATTATTTTTATCATTGCTATAAGTTTGAATAGCGGTAGTGTAATAAGGTGAGTTTTCAGGAAATACGATACCGATATAATAAACCTGTGGATCAAGTTTTCGCATTATGGGATTGTCGGATAAAAATGACGCATCAGTTCCTACCGAACTTAATTCTTCTTTAGAAACCATATTTTCGTTAGCTGGCATGAGCCTGAGCAAGACTTTGCGATTGGAAGGAGTACGCATATCGCCTAATATATTTTTTAAATAGCCATATTTCCAATCGACTATCGTCCCTGAGTAGTCATAGTAAAATCCGGTTAATACAAAAGGTTTGCCGTTGCGTCTTTCCAGTTCGCTTAGTTTTGTTCCAAGCTTAATTTGAGAATAAAAATATATCACCCATTTGGATTGTGTCCCTGAAATGAAAGCTGACTTGGGAAAACGTTTATTTTCAACATCTCTCCAGACTATTTGCAGCTTTTTATCTTCATCTTTTGGATAAATTACAGTACCTGGTTCATATTCACCTTCACCGATTGGAATGTTATCGCTGATTACATTTTCATTTCCATAGATTCTTTTAAGTTCACTTTCTGTCGTATCTTTATTGATTACATTAAAATTTCCCACCAAATTGAATCTGAAGAAAACCGAATCGATTTCTTCCTGCATCCTTGCTTTCAGTTTAGCATCAGTCTCCTGAGCCATAATTTTTTCAAGTTTTGGAACAATCGAGGTTTCATTTAGATAGACGAGAGCTTGACCCGCAAACTGTTTTAAGAAATATGGAACTGGATTTTTCGCTATTTCAGTTATGCCTTCTATGTGACCAGTATCTATTGAAAGCGAATATTGTTGATTCGGCAAAAAACCTAAGCTTTCATCCGGCACATGACCGTCTTTACCTAAATGTGTAAGAAGAACATTACTACTGATAATCAGCTTATCACCATCCCATTTTTCTACCTGTATTCCTGATAGGTGTGGATCAATTAACTGAAGTACTTTATATTTCTTTTGCTCTAACAGCAAAGACAGGTCTATTACTTCGAGGATTTGCTCAGTTCCAAAAATATCCTGCGTTGTAACAGCTAAATACTTTCCATCTGGTGACACTTTAATATCATTTATCTGCGACAGCTTTGAAACATTCATGGCTATAAGCTCTGCTTCAGTGTCGGATTTTTGCAAAAACCAGAATGAAGTATAATATATCCGGGGAATATTCGGGTCATAGTTAACGTTTGTCACGACCCTCAGTGTCCAGTCAACTTCTTTTCTCTGCCCCGCGATTTCTATATACTTAATAGTATCATTCACTAATGCCGTGACTTGCGTTTCTGTATTTTCAGTTAGAGGAACATCGGTTTCTTTTTGTATGTCAGT
>CAYSHS010000079.1:0-11803 GCA_964430845.1 uncultured Pirellulales bacterium
CTATAATATAATCTGCCATCTTTATCACATCAAGATTATGTTCTATCACAATTACAGTGTTGCCGCAATCAGTTAATCTCTGTAATACATTAAGAAGGTTGTGAATATCAGCAAAATGCAGTCCTGTCGTAGGCTCATCCAGCAGGTATAAAGTGTGACCCGTTCCGGCTTTTCCAAGCTCGGCTGATAGTTTTACGCGCTGTGCTTCGCCGCCTGAAAGAGTTGTCGAAGCCTGGCCAAGCTGCATATATCCAAGACCAACATCCATTAATGTTTTCAAAATCCGGACTATGACTGGAAAATTCGCAAAAAAAGTGATGGCCTCTTCAATTCGCATATCGAGGACATCTGAAATGTTTTTGCCCTTATAAGTAATCGTGAGGGTTTCCTGGTTATATCTCGTGCCCTTGCAATTCTGGCAGGTTACATAAACATCAGGCAGAAAGTGCATTTCAATTTTCTTCGTTCCTTGTCCCATGCAATATTCACAACGTCCACCTTTTACGTTGAAGCTGAACCTGCCCGGCTTATAGCCGCGAATTTTCGCCTCGCGGGTCATACTGAATAATTTCCGAATAACATCGAAAAGACCTGTATATGTTGCAGGATTGCTTCGTGGAGTTTTCCCGATAGGTGACTGGTCAATTTCAATAACTTTATCTATTTGAGAGACACCCAGTATGGATTTATATTCTCCCGGTTTCTCACGGGAATTATAGAGCCTGCGTTTCATCGCTTTGAGAAGGATTTCGTTGACGAGAGAGCTTTTCCCGGAGCCTGAAACGCCGGTTACGCACGAAAAAACACCGAGGGGAAATTTTACATCGATTTTTTTAAGATTGTTGTGTGCGGCACCCTTTATCTCGATACATTTTGTAAAAGTGTATTTTCTTCGCTGCAAAGGTAAGCCGATGCTCTTTTGGCCGCTTAGATATTGACCTGTCAGTGATTTTTTGCAGGCACAAATATCCCCGATGGTTCCCTGTGCAACTAATTCCCCCCCCTGGGCACCAGCGGCCGGGCCTATATCAATAATATGGTCTGCGTCCCTGATAATATCCTCGTCATGCTCTACTACGATAACTGTATTACCTATTTTGGTTAGCTGACGTAGTATCCCCGCCAGCCTGTCATTGTCCCGTTTATGAAGGCCAATCGTAGGCTCATCAAGCACATAACAAACTCCCACGAGGCCGCTTCCGACCTGGGTTGCCAGTCGAATTCGCTGTGCTTCGCCGCCTGCGAGAGTGCTGCTTTTCCTGTCTAATGTAAGATAGCCCAGACCTACATCCATCATGAATTTCAACCTGGCCTTAATTTCCTTCAAAATCGCGGCTGCAATTATGGATTTTTCCTTGTCTAATTTCAGCTTGCCAAAAAAAACTTGTGCCTTTTCCACGCTCAACGCAGAAAGTTGATTAATGCTTGTATTGCCGACACGAACCGCGACTGCTTCAGGACGAAGACGAGCACCGTTGCAGGTATGACAAGGCTGCTCGGAAAGATAAGCATGAAGCCTTGTTTTAACATATTCGCTTGTTGTGTTTTTCCATCGTTTGGTAAGATTTGGAACAATTCCTTCGAACCAGACACCGTATTTTTTCTCATCGTCATCATTTGTGCCGTAGAATAGAATTCTTTTAAACTCATCGGGAATTTGACTAAACGGAACGGACTTATTTATACCAATGTTTTTACAGAAACGTTTAATGAGCCTGTTATAAAAAATATTCATTCTTTTTCCGCCCTTGCGCCAGGCGTCAATCGCTCCATTTTCAAGCGAAACGCTTTTATCGGGAACAATCAGGTCCGGATCGAATTCGAGAATCGTACCAAGACCATCACAGCTTTGGCAGGCGCCGTATGGGCTGTTGAAGCTGAAGAGCCTTGGAGATAATTCCGCCAGACTGGCTTCGGGATGATCGGGACAGGCAAATTTCTCGCTGTAAATTACTTCTGTCCATTTTCCATCGCCGGCATTTTTCTTATCTGAAGCAGCTTCCTGAGACAATACTAAAATAATACCATCAGCCAGCTTTAGTGCAGTCTCAACAGAATCAGCTAATCGAATACGAACCGAATCTTTTATTATCAGCCTGTCAACAACAGCGGCGATATCATGATTCTTGTTTTTATTCAGCTCCGGCACATTTCGGATATCATAAATTTCGCCATCAACTCGAACACGAACGAATCCTTCTCGTTGTATCGCGGAGAGAACATCTTTGTGCTCACCTTTTTTGCCTGAGATTATGGGCGCACAAATCTGGATTTTAGTTTCTGCAGGCCATGAAAGTATCGAATCCACAATTTGGGTTGGATGCTGGCTTTGAATTTCCCTGCCGCAAATCCAGCAGTGAGGCTGACCTGCACGGGCATATAAAAGCCTGAAATAATCATAAATCTCTGTCGTTGTAGCTACCGTCGAACGTGGATTGGAACTGGCGCTTCGCTGCTCAATCGCGATAGTCGGCGGAAGTCCTGTGATTTCAGAAACCGCAGGTTTCTGCATCTGTTCGAGAAACTGCCTTGCGTAAGTACTGAGCGATTCGACGTATTTTCTGCGTCCTTCGGCGTAAATCGTATCGAATGCGAGCGAGCTTTTACCTGAGCCGCTTATGCCTGTAATTACGACCATCTTATCGCGTGGTATTTTAACATCGATGTTTTTGAGGTTATGCTCAGCCGCACCGGTTATTTTTATTACTTTTTCTGCTGCTTTAGCCATCCTGCCTCAAGATTGGAATAAACTATTATATTGTAAATATTTCAATTAATTCAAACTGGTAATTGTAACATAGAGTTATCATAAGATAAAATATCTTTTCAATATTATTATCATTATTTGCTCATGTTAGGAAATTTACCCATTTTATAGGAACTATAATGATTTATAGATATATACTATTTTAATACTAAAAAACAAAAAAATAGTATTTGAACTATTTCCAACATAATTATATACTAATTTTCAACAAATTAGTATATAATTAGTATTTGCTATATTTATTTTGATATAAGGACAAATAATAATGAAGATGCCTAAATTCCCACCAAAAGAGGATTATTTATGGAATAAAGTAAAGAATGATCCAGACCGTTTTTTTAAGATTTATGAATTGCTCAAGAAACATACAACATACGGAAAATATCTTCATTGGGACAAACTCATTCATTATCAACCCCCAGAAGACTATACTCACGAAGAATGGTGGTATGCACTAAAAAGAGAGAGAAGATTTCTTTATAAATCAATCCCCTTACGCGATAAAAGTAGTAAATTATTTAAGTATCTGATAGTTGATCCAGTACCGGAAATATTACACAAAATTGATCAAGGTGCAGGTGGATTTATTCAAATGCCTAAGCAAATAACGAATCCTGAAACTAAAGACCAGTATTATTTAAATTCGCTAATCCAGGAAGCGATTACTTCAAGTCAACTCGAAGGCGCCGTTACAACCCGCAAAGTTGCAAAAGAAATGATTAAAACCGGACGTCCTCCCCGTGATAAAAGTGAGCAGATGATTCTTAATAATTATAAGACCATGAGACAAATAGGAACACTTAAAAATGAACCTCTTTCAAAAGAACTGATATTTAATATTCATAAAATAATTACAGAACAAACACTCGATGATAAATCCGCTACAGGTCGTTTTAGGAATAAAAATGAATGTATTATTGTCGCTGATATGTATAATGAAATATTTCACGATCCCCCAGATTCACAAGAACTGGAAAAGAGAATGGCTGATATGTGCGATTTTGCCAATAGCAAGATTCCATCCGGTTTCATTCATCCTGTAATTCGTTCGATAATGCTTCATTTTTGGCTGGCATACGACCACCCATTTGTTGATGGCAATGGGAGAACAGCCAGAGCGTTGTTTTACTGGTCAATGCTCCATCATGGTTTCTGGTTATTTGAATTTATCTCGATTTCTCAAATTATTCTTAATCATCCTGCAAAATATGGAAGAGCTTTTTTATATACAGAAACCGATGATAACGATTTAACTTATTTTATATTATATCATCTTGAAGTAATTCAACGAGCACTTCAGGAATTTCATGAATACATTAAACGAAAAACAGAACAACTTCATTTACTCGAAAGCAAATTACGAGGTATATCAATACTGAATCACCGCCAGCGAGAGCTTATTAGTCACGCATTAAAACACCCTTATCAACACTATACAATCAGGTCGCATCAGCTAAGTCATAACATTGTTTATCAAACAAGCAGACTTGATTTATTTGACTTGGAATTGCGGGGCTTATTAGAATGTAAAAAAGTAAGCAAAACATGGCACTTCACTCCCGTAAAAGGATTAGAAGAAAAATTGGCAAATATGGGTAAATGATATAATGAAAATCAATCAATTACACGACTGGAATTTGACTCATTCGCAGGCTATTTTGCTGCAAAAAGAACTTGCTGGTCTTGTAAAGCATCAAAAAATCAAGGCAGAACCGAAAACTATAGCTGGTCTCGATTGCGCATTCAGCAAAGATGGCAAGAAAATAATCGCGGTTGTAGTTGTTTTGAGGTTTGGAGATTTTGAACTGGTCGAGACTGTAAATGCAGTGCAGAAAGTTACTTTTCCATATATCCCCGGGCTTCTTTCATTTCGTGAGGCTCCTGTTTGCATTGCGGCTGCAAAAAAGCTTAAAGCTGCACCGGATGTGTTTATGATTGACGGCCAGGGTATAGCTCATCCACGGAGATTAGGTCTGGCCGCTCACTTGGGACTTT
Source organism: uncultured Pirellulales bacterium (assembly GCA_964430845.1). GTDB lineage: Bacteria > Planctomycetota > Phycisphaerae > Sedimentisphaerales > Anaerobacaceae > JAFGPS01. The sequence continues at coordinate 4,763 of CAYSHS010000079.1, forward strand.
TTTTCGACAAACCGACAATAGGATGCGCGAAAAGCAGGCTGACTGGTCACTTCGATGAACCACTTCAGGAAAAAGGGGTATTTACTTCACTAAAAGACAAAGATGAAATTATCGGCTCTGTAGTAAGGACACGCACTAATGTAAAGCCTGTTTTTGTTTCTGTCGGGAACAAATGCCTGCTCGAAGATGCGATAGAAATTACGTTTGCATGTGCGACTAAATACCGCCTGCCTGAGCCAACAAGACTGGCACATCAGCTTGTAAGCAGGCTAAAATTACAAATATGACAAGAGTTTTGCAAAAACTCAGGTTTAAGTAAAACAGGAAAATAATATTTTCACTGTGAAATTACAATAGCCGAATTTATCACTACAGGCTCAACCGGGACATCAGGCATACCACTTCTAACGGTAGTTTTTACATTTACAATTTTATCTACAACATCCATACCTTCGACAACTTTTCCGAACACTGTGAAACCGCCGTTTTGATGGTCGAGGTTACTGCTGTTATCAGCGACACTAATAAAGAACTGGCATGTAGCGGAATCGGGATTGCCGCCAAGCTTAGCCATAGCGACAGTGCCTCGTGTATTGCTTATCTTGAATTCATTTTTAACAGGAGCATTGGCTTTCTTTTGTTCCATATTAACAGTGAAACCTCCACCCTGTATCATAAAACCAGGTATTACCCTGTGAAATATTATTCCGTTATAAAAGCCGCTCTCGACATACTGGATGAAATTTTTTACAGTATTCGGTGCCGCCTGGCTTTCCATCTCGATAACAATATCACCCATCGTTGTTTGCAGTTTCACTTTTTTGTTTTCAGTGCTCACGTTTTCCCTTTCAGTTTGTGTATTATTATTCTGCTGCACATTCTGCTGTCCTGCAGGATTTTGCGGGGTTTTCTTAACACAGCCGCAAATTAACAAAGCAGCGGCCAACACTCCAAACATATTCATTTTCATAATCATAATTTACACCTCTTAAATTATTAAATTTAGCTGTTTCAGTATAAACGACCTATTTTACATATAATATTAAACGCTGTCAAATATATCAAATACAATCTCTCAAATATACAGTATCCATTGTTTATCTTTCCTCAAGGAATTTTTGGGCGAGCATGGCGGCGCCTTTCATTGAGGATTGTTCCTGCTCGATATATTCGGCGTTCCACATCCATTTTTGTTTTGCTTTTATAAATGCTTGATTTACTGAGCCGCCTGTGATGTGAATTTTTCCCTTGAGGGGTAAATAGCCGGATATTTCTTTTATGTGTGCTTTCTGGTATTCGCATAAGCCGCGTATAAGAGCGGCCATAATTTCCTGCCGTGTTGTCTGGCGAGTCAGGCCGAGAAATTCTGCCTTCAATTGTTCACGTGAATAACGCGAACCCATAAGGTACGGCACATATCTAACAGAGCTTTCACGCTCAAGCCACTGCTCAATCGAATCGGGTATGAATTTATTGAAAAATTCATCTCCGTTCATTTCACTGCAAAAAACACTTTTGAACCAGTCGAGCGCAATACCGCCCGCATTTAATACATGTAATGTTACCCATCTATTCGGAACTACATGCGCTCGAACATTATAGTTAGCTGAGCCAAGACATTTTCCAAGACAGATAAGAGTGATTTCGCATGTGCCGTTCACGTTTATGATGTCACCAGGCTCCTGGACACCAACAGAATACGCTGCAACAGTTGCATCGTTTCCGCCTATGATAACGTGAGGCTCTTTTGTTAATCCCAATTCCTTAGCGAGCTTTGACTTGACAGTACCAACGCTATCGTAGGTATGTATTATTTTTGGAAGCTGACAGAGCGAAATGCCAAAAGTTGTCGCTATTTCTTCGTTCCAGGTATGGTCATTCGCGGCTGTATTGTATAGCGCGCTTAGTGAAGCAGACGATGGGTCTATTGCAAAATTTCCTGTTAGTTTCGATGCGAAATAAGTATTCGAGTGGCCGAACATATAAACATTTTTGAAAACATCAGGCATATTTTCTTTGAGCCAGAGAAGGCTCGCCAGAGAACATCCTCCTGCTACCGGCATATTGCCTGTGTATTGCAGGAGTTTTTCTGCGCCGATAGTATCGATGATTTTTTTTGCCTGTTCATTAGAACGCTGGTCGAGCATAAGGATAGCAGGATAAAGCGCGTTTCCGTTTTTATCCATTGCAGTAAAACCAGGAGTTGTGCCTGACAATGAAATAACATCGACCTGGCCGACAATATCCTGCATTGCCTTGCAGCCGGAAGCAAAAGCCGCGTCCCATTTTGTCTGCTCGATGTCGCCGAACAAGCCTTCGTTATATATATTGACCTTATATTCCTGCGAAAACTGTCTGACAAGCTCGAACGCACCATCGACAATACGAAATGCGCCGATTTTCATACTTGTCGTGCCAATATCTACTGCTAATATCATCTTAAAAACCTTCGTCTCGCATTGTCTGCTTGATTTTTTCTATTCCCTCTTTGCTTATTTCTTTCAACGGATGTCTTGGAAGTCCCCCTTTGAATCCGCAAATATCCATAGCGGCTTTCACACCGGCAACTCCCCACGAGCCTGAAATAGCCTGGTTCAAACGGCTTAACCTTAAATGCAATTTTTTGGCCTGTTCGTAATTGCCATCCTGGAATAAATTGTATATTTCACAGCATACTTCAGGCATAGCATTGGCGGTCGAAAGCGTTCCGCCTGTTGCACCAAGATGCAATGATGGATAAAAGAAATCAGCGGAACCCGCAAGCACACTAAAATCATCATCAGGATCCAATACGGAAAGAAACTTGGCCGGACCTGTGGGAGCGGAATCTTTCATACCGGCAATATTAGGATGTTTCGACAGCTCTTTAACAATTTGGGGCGGGATAGTAACACCATTTGCAAAACCAGGCGCATTATAAAGCATAACGGGAATCTCAACTAAATCGGCGATGCGCAAATAATAATCCTTCAGGGCTGCTCCATCCATTCGTTTGCCAAAATAATGCGGCGTGAGAACACTCACATAATCGAAACCCATACCGGCGGCTATCTTCGATTTTTCGATAGTCTGAAAAGTAGATTCGCAGCCTGTCCCGACCATAATAACTTTGTCACCTTTTGTTTGTGCGAAAATTTCCAATACCCGGATTTGCTCTTTATCAGTCAGACTCTTGTATTCTCCATTCGAGCCAAGTGCAAGGTAACCGGACAATTCGCTTTGCCCAAGTTTATGCAAATTTTCTTTGAGGTAATTCAATTCCACCTTGTCATTGACAAAAGGCGTTACGACAGGAGCAAAAACTCCTGAAAGTTTTTTTCTGTTTATTGCCATATAGCCTTTCCCTGTTTTATTGACGTTCATCTATACACAACAACCAAATTTTTTCTTCTTATAGCGTTATATATAAATAAAATCAAGTGTAAAAGTAGCAAGAACATTATAGGGGATAGGGGATAGGCTAAAACCTAAAACCTAAAAACTATAACCTAAATCCTAAACCCTAAAACCTAAAACCTCTTTACTACAGCCTTCTAAAAAACAAACCTGAAACCATAAAAAGCAGCGACAAAAGATAGCAGAAATGACTGACCGGTCGCCTTGTTTGTATCGGGGGGGTATCATCCCGAATATGCTCAATATCGAGAGTTTTGATACTATTTATCGCAGGGTCCGGTTTTGCCGCCAGGTTATATTCCGCAGGGTAGGGTTTATGGAAATGCAATACTTTCATTTTATCATTATCACGATTATAAAGCCGCAGAGAATACATTTTTTTGTCCTGAATCGGAACATCCAGCGTGTATCTTCCCAATCCCGTTTCCCTGCATTCGACAGTTGAGGCATTTCCATTTTCGTCGGTAACTTGTGCATCCCAGTTTATTCCTGAAACGAACCTGCCTGCTTTGTCATTTTGTGTTACCTCGATTTTCCATAAATCGCTGTCTGAGGTCTGAGTTACATATAATCCCTCTATGGAATCCCGCCTCACTACACTGCGAATAACCTGTGCCCAGAACCTGCCGAATTTTTCCCAGTTCAGCCATTGACTCGACCACCTGTCGGTAAGGTCGCTCGTGAAAGCTGCTCCCATACCCAGGCCGTATCTCGATCTCATCGCCTTTTTTCAGCACGCCCTGGATCAGGGCACCGCCAAGGATACCTCCCACAAGCTTGTCAATATCTGTTCCGGGCTTATTGATATCAAAGCTTCTTGCTATATACATTAACGGAGGTTTATCTAAAACCCGCTTAGGCGTAGGAATATGTTCCTCCATTGCCTTGATAAGCACCTCAATATTAATATCGTGGTGAGAACTCACGGGTATAATTGGTGCATTCTCTGCACAGGTACTTTTGACAAATTTCAGAATTTGTTCATAATTCTTTATAGCATTTTTTTCAGATACTAAATCTATTTTGTTCTGTACGATGACAACATTTTTTATACCTGCTATATCAAGGGCGGCCAGATGTTCTCTAGTCTGAGGCTGAGGACATTGCTCATTTGCAGCAATAACAAGCACAGCACCATCCATAATAGCAGCGCCAGAAAGCATAATTGCCATAAGTGTCTCATGGCCGGGTGCGTCAACAAAAGAAACAACACGCAATAACTCAGCAGTACCGCCACACAATGAGCATTTCTTTGTAGTGCCATAACATTGAGGATCATCGCAATTAGGACATTTATAAAATGCAGCATCAGCATAACCCAACTTTATAGATATGCCTCTCTTTAATTCCTCAGAGTGTTCATCAGTCCATTTTCCGGTTAATCTCTGAGAAAGCGTTGTTTTTCCATGATCGACATGACCGATCATACCTATATTTATCTCAGGTTGACTTGGTAAACTCATTATTGCTCCTCTTTTTTCTCTTTCTCATCTTTCTTTTCTATGTTGATGAGTTTATCTATAGGCTTAGAGCTGTGTTTAGTAACCTTCATATTTATTTGGACGATGTCCTGATTTACCGTGTTCCCCCTAACAGATTTTTTCTTCCTAAGTCCTTTTTCCTTTGGTTTAAATCCAGAACTTTTACTTAATAATAATCTTCTTCTGCTCATTCCTGGGAGGTCCCTTCTCATTGCAAATCCATTTTTATCAGTTCCGCCAGTAACCTGTAGCTTGTATCCAGGGAGTGATATGAAGATTCCATCTACTTCATCACCAATTTTTTTACCTATTAATGAGTTGGCATGATGCCCACTAACCTGCACCTGATGTGATTTACCGTTTTTCGTGTCATTTATTACTACCTTAAACTCTACCATGTCCGATTCTCCTTAAACTGATCTTTTAACTTGATTTTTTCTGCAGTATCCTTTCGGGATAACAAGCCAATATATTAATTTTATCTTTCTAATAATAATTTATATTGGATGTTATTGCCACATTATTTCTTGGCGAGTAACTCTTGAAAGTATATTAAATTATTTGTAAACTAGCGACTTTGCCTGTGAATTACTTTCAAAACGTCTTTAATCCTTTTTGGATTTACAGTTTTTCCAGTTAGATTCCAGCACTAAATGTTCTGAAATCCCCCCACCATATCTTGATTTTTCTGTATCTGTCACCTTATTTCTTCTGTCTAAAATATAAGCTTCTTTTATTGATTGGCCAGTATTTTCAAGACACACTAACTTCAAAATTTAAAAAAATATTTAAAGATGTGATTGTTAGGTTAACGCTGAGTATAGTAATTGTGGGGGAGAAAAATGTCAGAATATGTTTGGCACTGGACAAAAGGGAATAGCAAGATATTTACTAGGAAAGTAGATGTTGCTGAAAAAGCAATGAGAGACGGATTGTCTGTAATTGGGGTAAAAGCAAAATCCAATATCATTAGATATTAGACAAGAACTTGTTTTTCTAATTTTAAAAATGCATTGGTGGTAAGATATTTTCTCAACGGAAGTTTTTTAGACACCTATTGCATTGACCAGCAGCAATATGTCCGATTTAGATTACAGGAAGTTATTGAAAAAGGTTCAGGAAAATACTTCAACAAGGGAATTTGTTGAAGATCGTTTCAAGTTACCAAAAGCAGAAATATTCTACGAAGGAAACACAACGTTTATAAAAAATTTCGACAAGATATCTGATGCGGTTAACCGCGATTCAGACCATGTTTTAAAGTTTCTTTTAGGGGGATTAGGCACTTCAGGTGAAATCCTTAGCGGCAGAGTAGTATTTCAAGGTAAAATACCTGCCAAACAGATACAGGATAAACTGAAAGATTATATTGACACATACGTCATGTGTTCTGAATGCAATAGGCCTGATACACATCTTGTTAAACAAGGTAGGACTATTTTGGTTAGATGTGATGCATGTGGCGCCTTCCGCTCAGTGAAATCTCGTAGGAAGAAGACGGTACAGCAACCAGCTGAAACTCTGAAGGAGGGAATGACCTACGATTTGACAATAAAGGACATTGGCAGGAAGGGAGATGGTGTTGCATATTTTGATAAATATGTAGTTTATGTGCCTGGTGCAGTTAAAGGTTCTATGATTAAGGTAAAGATTGAAAAAATTTCAGGGACCGTAGCCTTTGGACATGCTGTAGCAGTCTAGATCGAAAATTAGCGAAAGATATTTAAACCGATTTGCGCATTCGTTTTTGTCAGACAAATGATGTCTTATGTCATTTGTTTGGTGCATATTTGACATGCAGTAGGCATTCAAATAGTATCCGTCTGACGTCTATTTGATGTATGTGAGGAGAGATATGGAAAATCATCGTATAACAATCCGAATTCCCCAGTATGATCTTCATTCGATAGATCTTTTTATTAGGGCTGGAGATTTCTCTTCTCGTTCTGAAGTCATTCGCCGTGCGGTTAACGAATTCGTTAAAGCATATGCTGATCAAGTCATTGAGAAGGTAGATAAGGCGAGGAAGATGCAGGACTTGGAATTTGCAGTTGAAACCATGGAACCTTACGTGCAAAAATAACGCTTAAGACACTATGGAGAGGGATGGGATGCACCCTTTAGAAGGACGCCTAGGGATGGGCGTCCTTCAAACTACCAGAAT
>CAYSHS010000080.1:0-11720 GCA_964430845.1 uncultured Pirellulales bacterium
GAAATACACAAATCGCGCCATCAGATTTTTCTGCAATGCATCGTCCTTCTAATTCCTCAACTTTTAATTTTAAACTTTTTCTATACGTACTCTCGCCTCTAACATCTTTTATAGAAAGCTTAACTTTTAAAATATCATATATTTCTTGACAATGAGAAAGAGATTGTAAACGTATAAAATCCCAATTAGTAATAACATCTTTATCTTCTTGATGAAGCCTAACAACATAATCACGAGATTTACGCGCAAATTTCTCATCTGTATCGAAAAGTTTTTTGGCATCTCGATAGAACTCTTCCATATCAGGAATGTTAAAATTAGTAATAACTAATCCGCCCTGTGTCGTTTGTAATTCATCTGCCATTTTTGTTAGCTTTGGTTTAATAGCTTCTTCAAGATAAGCTATTAGCATTCCAAATTGTGTGCCCCAGTCACCGATGTGGTTTTGGGGGATTACATTATTGCCGAGAAATTGAAGCATTCTGCAAATACAATCACCTATAATTGTACTTCGTAAATGGCCTACGTGCATTTGTTTTGCGATGTTGGGACCTGAGAAATCTACAACGATATTTTTGGGGGCTGTAGATTTTTCTACAGCAAGGTTTTTTGAATCTTTATTTATTTCTAAAAGTTCTTTTGCAATGTATTTAGATTTCAATCTCAAATTTATAAAACCAGGTCCGGCTATTTCAGGTGTTTCGCAAATGTCACTTATATCCAGTTTTTCCACGACCTGCTCGGCAAGTTTGCGAGGATTGGTTTTGAGCTGTTTCGCGAGAGCCATAATGCCATTGACCTGGTAGTCTCCGAATTTCGGGTCAGTTGCCTGCTTTACTATAGCAGAACATTTTTCCTGCTCAGAAACATCGGACATTACGGCACTTATTCGTTCTTCAAGTATTTCTATAATAGGTTTCATATTTAAATATTTTAAGCCACAGAGAACACAGAGTACACAGAGGAATTTTGTTTAACTTAAATCAATAATTTTTTATACCTTTTAAATTCATTTTTTAATACCAACAGTTTCTTCATTCATAAATATTAATTTTTCTCTGTGACCTCTGTGCCCTCTGTGGCTAAGAAACTAAATTTTCAGTTTTTTTGCATCACCCCAGAGAAGCTCCAGGTCGTAGTAGTCGCGGTATTCGTTGTCGAAAATATGGACAACAACGTCAACGAAATCGAGCAGAATCCAGCGACCTCCTTCGTAGCCTGCTCTGCCAAACCTCGAAAAACCAAGCTCCCTGCCGGCCTGGGAAATTTCATCTGCTACAGTTCGCATCTGCCTGTCGCTGGTTCCTGTTGCTATAACAAAAAAATCCGTAGCAGGTGATACGCCTTTCAAATTCAGAACTACAATATCAGTGCAATGCCTTTCAGCGGCGACCTTCGCAGCCGTGAGGGCGAATTTTTTCCCATTACTGCTTTGTCTTTTTGCCAAATCTTTTGTCCTTATCCAAACCAATAAAAAAAGGATGGCCGAAACGACCACCCCGATAGATTACTAATATTTGGCAATTAAGTCAAACGATAAGCCCTATATAACATATTACGCTTATTTTCCCAGATGGAGCCATTCGCTGACTGTCGGACCGAATTTTACTACTACGCCTGAGAATACGACGCTGACCATTGTCATCAGCTTGATGAGAATGTTCAGGCTGGGGCCTGATGTATCTTTGCATGGGTCGCCAACTGTATCGCCAACGACAGCGGCTTTGTGGGCTTCGGAGCCTTTGCCTCCGAAAGCTCCTTTTTCGATATATTTCTTGGCGTTATCCCAGGCGCCGCCTGCGTTGTTGAGCATGATTGCCAGAACAAAACCTGTGGTAAGGCCGCCTGCGAGGAGTCCCATTACGCCTGCTACACCCAAAAGCAGTCCCGTTACAACCGGGATGATAATCGCCATTAATGAAGGCAGAATCATTTCTCTCTGTGCGCCTTTTGTCGAAATTGAAACGCAGCGAGCATAGTCAGGTTTTCCTTTTCCTTCCATAATACCTGGTATTTCCTTGAACTGCCTGCGTACTTCGTTGACCATTGAACCAGCCGCTCTGCCGACCGCTTTCATCGTCATAGCACAGAAAACAAAAGCCATCATCGCACCCAGGAAAAGGCCGCAAATCAACTTCGGATTCATAATAGTAAGATCATACGCTTTGATGAAGTCTGATATTTGAGCTGTAGCATAATATACTTTATCGTTAACGGCATCTGTTGCCTTATTGACAAAAGTGACCGGTCCGACAACGTATTCACCTCCGGCTCGTGTAGCAAGCCTTCCTATCCAAATTCGTACTTCCTCGATATATGCCGCAAGAAGCGCCATAGCAGTTAATGCTGCTGAGCCAATGGCAAATCCTTTTCCAGTAGCTGCGGTTGTGTTACCAAGCGAATCAAGTGCATCGGTTCTTTTGCGAACTTCAGGTCCCAGACCGCTCATTTCAGCATTACCGCCTGCGTTATCAGCTATTGGTCCGTATGCATCGGTAGCAAGGGTGATTCCCAATGTTGCAAGCATCCCAACTGCTGCGAATCCTATACCGTAAAGACCCATTGATAAATTAGAAAAACCGCCTGCAAATCCAAAGGCACACAAGATGCCAATAACTATTGTTACAACCGGAAAACCTGCAGAGTACATGCCTGTTGCGAGGCCGTCTATAATCGTGGTAGCTGGCCCCATGTTTGCCTGGTTGGCTATGCCTCTAGTTGGTTTATATTCATCCGATGTATAATATTCGGTAAATTGCCCGATTATAACGCCTGCTACAAGTCCCGATACGACTGAGCCGAAGATACCCCAGCTTATCCAATCTGTTAATGCCATTAGTGCAAGGGCAGCTATAATCAGAACTGAGCTTCCCAGTGTTCCGAGCAGTAAAGCCCTGAGCAGGTTCTTTTGGCTGGCGTCTTCTTTGCATCGCACCATAAAAATCCCAGCGATAGAAAGAAAAATTCCCAGACTTGCAACAACCATCGGTGCCAAAACCGCTTTAAGGGGATCCATGCCGCTTTGCGCTACTGCAGCCATAGGTAGAGCCGCACCAAGTGCGGCTGTTGCAAGTATCGAGCCGCAATAACTTTCATAAAGGTCCGCACCCATACCAGCAACATCACCAACGTTATCACCAACATTATCGGCTATTGTAGCAGGATTTCTCGGGTCGTCTTCAGGAATGCCTGCTTCGACTTTACCGACAAGGTCAGCACCGACATCAGCGGCCTTGGTATAAATTCCTCCACCAACACGAGCGAATAACGCCTGTGTCGAAGCACCCATACCGAATGTAATCATTGTTGTTGTTATTTCCACGAGCTTATGGGCAGGGTCCATTCCTGCTTTGACCAGCCATATATTTCCTGCAATGTGCCCCCAGCCAGTCGCCATGTGACCTGTGGGACCTGTGGTATAGACAATCCTATCTAAAATTAAATACCAAAGCGAAATATCAAGCAACCCAAAACCCACAACGACAAGTCCCATCACTGAACCCGAACGAAATGCAACCTGCAAGCCGCTGTTCAGGCTTTTGCTGGCTCCAAATGCGGTTCGCGCCGAAGCATTTGTCGCTGTTTTCATACCCAAAAAGCCGCATAAACCGCTGAAAAAACCTCCGGTAAGGAATGCTACTGGTACAAAGGGATTCTGAACTCCATAATAAGCACAGGCTGCAAAAATTATCAAAAGAATAATAAATACCAGTGTAACAACACTATATTGGCGATATAGATACGCATATGCGCCCTCGCGGACGTGTTTTGCAATTTCCTTCATTTTGTCTGTGCCTTCGGGAGCTTCCATCATTTTTTTATAGAAATATATGGCAAAACCAAGCGCCATAAAAGCTGCTATTGGAGCCACATACCAGCCTAATGGTGTGCCATTAGAGGCAATGGGTGCACCACTGTCAGTCGCAGAGATATTGGAGCTTTCTTCAGCAAATGCCACAGAGCCAAAAGCTAAATTCAGTACTATAAATGCAAAAACACTCTTAAGAGTTTTCACGTTATTTACTCCTTTCAAATTTGATAATAGGATCGTAAAAAATACAAAATTCAGGATAGTTTAACGAAAACGTTGTGTTTTTCAACAGTTTTATTTCTTACTCTCAATTTTTCAATGCACTTTTTTTATCCGTCAGATATGAGAACTTCCTGATTTGCTTCAAAATAGGATGCTATTTGTGTTTTAAGTAAATTATAATGCCTGTAAGAATCAGGATTGCGGCCAGACATACACTTACTGCAGCAATGAAAACCCACATAAACCTTTTGTTTTGCCTGGAAATGATATATTTCAGGTATCTATCACTTGCAGAAAAGGTTTTGCTCATCTGTGCAATACCTTCCGTCTGGCTGACTGTGCTTTCGTTAAGTTTTTCGAGAGCACGGTTAAAATTGTTGAAGCTTTGAGACATTTGTACATCAATATCCGCCGCTGCGGCAAGCTGGTGGTCTATATTGACAAGAGCATCGGTTTGTTTGGCGGTTTGTGTTGGAATCTGCTCGACTGCATCGACAAATTGCTCATTCTTGGCCGCTGAACCCTTTAAATCCTCAAGAAGCTGCTCGGTTATCTTCTTTTGATTTTCCACCATTGCCGGAAAACTCTCAAGTAACCTGGGCAGTTGCTGAATTCTGCTCATTAATTCTTCATGCTGAGTAGCCTGGCGGTCCAAATGTTCATTAATTCCCTGCAATCGTTCAATCAGTTTTTCGAAACCGCTTGTCAGCTTTTCGAGAGTTTCCGTGGGAATACGCCCCATGTTAGACTGCATATCACTTTGTGGAACTGCTTTTACTATCACCTCGTTATTTGTGGATTGGCTGGTTTGCTGACTTTTTTGGGTAGATTCTACATCAGTATCCTGACTGATTAAACCTTCCTCATCCAGCTCCGGCTGGGAATGTAAAGGTCTTACCAATTTATGATTACGAAACCAATTACCTGTCTCTGCCCAAATATCTTTCAAAGCCATTTTGAAAATTCCCGATTGTTTATCGATTAATCATTTTCCGGCAATATGTTAAATAATGAATTTTAAAGCCATATTAAAAGGTTTTACCAATTCAAATTCAAGCTTTTTTTTATGTCTCATCAAACTCGATGTCGTTTTCCCGGCACCATTCGGTGGCAATTTCTTTATAAGCATCATTACAGTAGGCAAACCAGTCGTCCTGGATGTCATTTTGGTATATAGCATCTTTAAAACGTCTAAAAGCACCACCGCCTTTTATCTGGCTGTATAGATATTCGCGCATTTTGATATCTTCCAGCGATAAACAGAATTTTTCCATAATGTCATATTCATTTATGTCAAACTTTGTTGGCAATTCAAGATACCGACCGGTTTCGTTAATAATATCCCTGGCGATAGCTATCTGTTCCTGCTCCCAATCAGGAAAATCCTCGAGCGAATCATTATCTTCGGCTGTTCGCATTTCATATTCACTGATAAGCACAACCTCTCCTGTTTCTTTATCTAAAAAGGATGAATTTTCATCGGATTGGTTTTCCATTCCATCAATTATATCGCTAAGTTTGACTGGAATTGACATAATCGCTCCTTTCTATAAAAAAGTTAAACGTAACCTTTATGAGCTTATCTTTTTTTTAGGCACTTAAGTCACTTATAATCTTATGGCGGGCATTTTGCACAGACTGACATAAAGAGCATTGTGCTGAGATACCTGTCACCGCGGTCCGGAAGTAATGCTACGATAACACCCGAATCCATTTTTTGAGCTATTCGCAATGCTCCTGCTACTGATGCTCCGCTGGACATACCGACGAAAATTCCTTCTTTGGAAGCAAGCAGTCTCGTAGTCTCGAAAGCTTCACCGTCTTCGACTGTGATTTTTTCATCCAGCATATCCGGATTATAAATTTTCGGCACGATAGACTCTTTCATATTCTTGAGTCCCTGTATCGTGTGTCCTTCTGTAGGCTCGACTCCGATTACTTTTATCTGTGGTTTCTTTTCCTTGAAGAATTTATACACACCCATCAATGTCCCCGTCGTTCCCATCCCGGCGACAAATACATCTATCTTGCCGTTGGTTTGTTCAAGCAATTCCGGGCCGGTTGTCGCATAATGCGCCATGTAATTATTTTCATTCTCGAACTGGTTTGGCATATAATATTTACCCGGTTCCGCATCGAGAAACTCATGTGCTTTCCTGATAGAGCCGTCAGTTCCTTCCTTTGCCGAAGTTAATACGACTTCTGCGTTCAGAGCTTTTAAAGTCTGTTGTCGTTCTATGCTCACGCATTGCGGCATACAAAGTTTAACTGCATAACCTTTCGCCGCTCCAATCATCGCAAGAGCAATTCCGGTATTTCCCGAGGTCGGTTCGAGAATAATTTTGTCTTTTGTAAGCTCACCCGATTCTTCGGCTTTTTTTATCATCCATAATACAGTACGATCTTTAACCGAGCCGCCCGGATTACTTCCTTCAAGCTTGCCGAATATTTTTACTCCGGGCTTTTTGCCATTAAGGTTTGTAAGCTCAACAAGCGGTGTATTTCCTATTGCTGATAATATGCTCATAAAAATTTATACCCAACAATCTAATTATGTTACAATTGCCTTAACTTCTAATATTCTATATATTAAAGTAGTGAAAATAAAGGACAATCACAAGGTTTTTTATGGAATCAGAAAAAGAATTTTTTAAGAAAGCGGTTCTTTGGGAGCCTCTGAACGAACAGAAAAAGATCCAATGCAGGCTCTGCAATTGGAGATGTGTGATTAATAACGGAAAAACAGGAAAATGTTTCGTACGCAAGAATATTGACGGCATTTTATATTCGCTCAACTATTATAAATTAATTTCAGCAAATCCTGACCCAATCGAGAAAAAGCCTCTTTTTCACTTCCAGCCCGGCTCGAAAAGCTTCTCTATTGCCACGATGGGCTGCAATTTCCGCTGTGAATTCTGCCAGAACTGGCAAATAAGCCAGGTCGCTATCGAAGAAGGAAAAATTGACGGCCAGGCAATAAGTCCGGAAATAATCATAGCCGCTGCCAAACGCGATAATTGCAAAAGCATTGCCTATACATATACAGAACCAACTGTATTCATGGAGTTATGCAATGATTGCGGACGACTGGCAAAAGAACATGGCCTTGCGAATGTCTTTGTAAGTAATGGTTTTATGACTACTGAAGCTATCAACTTCGCGTCAAGCTGGCTTGACGGTATAAACGTTGACTTGAAAGCGTTCAGCGAAGATTTTTATAAGCGGCTGTGCAAGGGAAGATTACAGCCTGTTCTTGATACTATCTCCTATATCGCAAAAAAAACGAATATCTGGATGGAAATTACGACTTTGCTGATTCCGGGCGAAAATGACTCTGCAGAAGAATTAAAAAAGCTCGCTGACTTTCTTGTGAACAATGCGGGTCCAGATGTTCCCTGGCATATAAGCAGGTTTCATCCACAGTATAAATATCTCGATTCAGTTCCTACACCGACAGAGAACCTTGAGAAAGCTTTTGATATAGGCAAATCCGCCGGACTGCATTATATTTATATAGGAAATGTGTTTGGCTCGAAATCGGAAAGTACATTTTGCTATAAATGCAATCAATTGCTAATAAAACGTACAGGTTATAGAATTGTTGCAAATAACATAAAAGATTCCAGGTGCCCAAACTGCAAAACCCAAATTGCAGGTTTTGGATTATAACAAATATTATTCCTGATGCCCTCGTCTGTGACCATGTCGCCCTAGCCTGCAGTGTCCGTGCGGGATTTCAAACTCGATGCTGTTAGCGTTTGAATTATCTATTTCAATATGGCCTCCTTCGATTGAAAGTGCTTTTCCATTCACGAGAGCATCTGCAATTTTTTTATGCGCTGATTCAATTATCCTTCCGAAAGTCTGACGAGAAACATTCATTTTCTCAGCCGCCTGCTCCTGGTACATTCCCTCAAGGTCGGCCAAACGAACCGCTTCAAGCTCATCAACTGTTAAGGCAATATGCTTCAAGACAGACAGAGGAATACCCTGAGGTTTATAAAATGTAACCTGCGGTAAATAACCTACACGTCTGCAATTTCTCGGTCTTGGCATACAAAAAACCCTATTCTTCGCTAATTCTAATGCGATTCAGCTTTATAATAAAGCTGCTTATGTTTTGCTGCAACTTTTTTTTCCCTCAGTACATAATTCCTCTAAATACCTGATAATCCCATCATAGGATTTCTAAAACTATCAGCAATTCTCAATCAAGCAAAAACATTGCAATTGCAACAGTTGTCGTCCAAAAACCTTCCTGCCCCCTGGCAGTTTGTGTAATATTAGATGTTCTGATAATCAGGCCGCTTGCCTTATAAACCTGCTCTTTTTCAGACCATGCCTGATTCGGATTAACCTCAAGACCGAGTGTCGTTCCAAGCATATCCGCCGCCAGATCTTCAGACATGTCAGCGGCCTCACGCCGATTCATACCATGACCATGAACTTCACTGATATATCCCCAGTTATTTCTATTCTTGGGAACAGCAATACCTATTGAGGATGCAATCAGGCGGCCATGTTCATCTGTATCTGATCTTGCCATAACACAATAAGATATCTGACCCGGAATAAGAGATTTTAATCCATGTTCACGTGTGACAATTTTGCAATTCGGCGGAAGTATCGATGAGACCTGAACAAGGTTCTGCTGGGCTACACCGGCCTTCCTCAAAGCATCCTCAAACGATTTCAATCGATATTTGTGCCTGCCTGCACCTTTTGTCAAAAACACTCTTGCCGGTAATAAACTGTCCATCTTTTCTCCAAAAATATCCGCTTGTCCGTTTTAACAATTAAATTCTCACATTCACAATGTTAAATTGTACGGATACTGATTCTTTATCTGACATATTTTGTGTCTATTTCCCTTTAAAGCCGATCTTATCTCCGCCTCTTAAAAGCAAACATTTAACACCAAAAACGCTTTTAAGAACCTCTATAATTTTTTGACCTGTACAATGCAAAGGAATTACTTTTTGAACGTCGTATTTTTTAAAGGTTTCTATTGTTTTATTAATTCTCATCTGATCTGCATTTAACAGATGCATACCACCGATAAGAGCATATATTTTTTCGCAGCCTGTTAATTTACTTATATAGTCGAGTATATTTACAGCTCCTGAATGAGCACAGCCAAAAACAACAATTAATCCTCTCGATGATTCGATAAATAATGCCTGGTCATCCAACAAAACATCAGGTTTCTGACAATTTTCATCAAGGAAGAAAGCGCCTCCTGCATCTTCAAAATCGTTAATACGCGGTATTTGCCCTGTTACCGCCAGTCCAGGATATAAATAAGCAGGCGTTGCCGTCCATACAATATGATGACCTTGAATGGCCTTCTTTGCAGAGTCAGGCATGCCGATATATTTTACATTCGAAGTCTTCTGGCTGAACTTTGGTTCAGTTGCCATAGGGTGTAAATAAATCTTTGCTTTGGGCGCGATATCAAGAGAACCAGGCAAGCCGCCTGTATGGTCATAATGACCATGACTTATAATAATCGCATCTGTACATGCCAAATCAACTCCGAGTTTTTTTGCATTACATATAACTGCATTGCTCCGGCCGGTATCAAAAAGGACTCTTTTTTCCTGGTATTCAATCCATAGCGATAAACCATGCTCTGCAATTAAATCAGCACGCAATGCTGCATTTTCAACAACAACACTTATACTAACATTATTGCTCATTGAATATATTCTATTAAACTTATGCAGGACATACTTTATACTTTTTTGTGATCCGGTTTTAATGGTCACAGATGTTATCTCCCGTCAAAAGTGTGTTTTGTAAATAAGCAGAAACAAGCTCTTCAGGAGTGCCGACTTGCGCTCCGGTAACAACTTCAATTCCATTTTGTGTGAAAAGCTGTTGTGCTCTCTGTCCCATGCCGCCGGCAATAACAAGTTTAACCGTCAATCCGGCCAACCATCGCGGTAAAAGACCGGGTTCATGTGGCGGCGGTGTTAATAATTCACTGCTGATAATTTTTTTATTATCAACATCAACTTCAATTATCGCGAATTGTTCGCAATGTCCGAAATGAGATGAAATTTTGCCTTCTGTCATAGGAATAGCGATTTTCATTTTACTTTGACCTCCATTAAATTGAGTTTGTTCGTTGGTACCAAGAAGCGGCTTAAAAGCTGATTCGAGAAATTGTACTGTCTGGCTTTTATTATCCGGATTCATGAAAGGATGTCCGGAGTCACAGGCGGAAACCATAGCTGTATCTATCGGGATACTTCCCAGGAAAGGTACATTAAAATCCCTCGCCATCTGCTCCCCGCCGCCGCTTTTGAATATATCGATTTTATTTTGACAATGCGGACAAATTAAGCCGCTCATATTCTCAATCACACCAAGAACAGGAAGGTTCAACTGCCTGCAAAACGTTATACACTTTTTAACATCAATAACTGCAATCTGCTGAGGTGTTGTAACGATAACTGCACCATTTGGATTCTCAAGTAACTGAACGACAGAAAGCGGCTCATCACCTGTACCGGGAGGACAGTCAACAACAAGGTAATCAAGCTCTCCCCAGCAAACTTCTGTTAAAAATTGTTTTATAAGAGTATGTTTCATCGGACCTCGCCAAATAACAGGCTTGCTGTCATCAGGAAGTAAAAAACCTATACTCATTATACTGAGCTTGTCACTGTATCGAACAGGCTCGATTTTATTATCTATGCCTTTTACTAATTCTTTTTCGAGGTTAAGCAGTTTTGGAACACTTGGACCATGAATATCGACATCCAGCAATCCGACTTTTTTGTCCTGCATTGACAACCATACCGCAAGATTCACCGCGACTGTGCTTTTCCCTACTCCTCCTTTGCCGCTAAGAACAAGAATTATATTATTAATATTTTCCATCAATTATTTTCCTTAATATTCAAAACGTTTAAAACAGCCTGCCAGAGCGACATTATATTCTCTGTTATGCCGTTGTTCGAGTACTCGATTATGCTTTGTCCCGCGATTTGTGCCTTTGTCACATTAGTATCATACGGAATCATAGCCGCAACATTTATACCTTTGCGATTTAATTCTGTCTCTATTTCTTTTGCTTTTTTTACATTTATATCGAATTTATTAATACAAACTACGACAGGTATTTTGAAATGCTCAATTAATTCAATCACCCTTTCGAGGTCATGTTGAGCCGACATTGTCGGTTCAGTAACTAAAACAACCAAATCCGCGCCTGTTATCGAAGCAATTACAGGACAGCCAATACCCGGGGAGCCATCAATAATAACCAACTCCTTGTTTTGTTCCTGCGCAATTTGTTTTGCTTCTTTTCGGATAAGGCTCACTAACTTGCCGCTGTTTTCCTGAGCAATGCCTAATTTTGCATGAACAAGAGTTCCAAATCTCGTATCTGAGATAAACCATTGACCATTAATGGCATCTTCAAATTCTATTGCGTGAGCCGGACAAAATTCGACGCAGACTTTGCAGCCTTCACATGAAAGAGTATCTACGGTAAAGCCTTTTTGAACTGAATAATTAATAGCGCCGAATTTACAAAGCGATTTACATTTCCCGCACCCGACGCATTTTTCGCTTTCAATAAAAGCCTGCTTACCTCCGGTAAAATCTGTAGTTTGCCTGACTTGCGGCGATAGAATCAAATGCAAATCCGCAGCGTCAACATCGCAATCTGCGAAAA
>CAYSHS010000081.1:0-11552 GCA_964430845.1 uncultured Pirellulales bacterium
TCAACCAGTAGAATCGGGCGTTCTACGCTGACTGTTATTGAAAAGCCAAGACGAACCTGCATTCCTGACGAGAGGTTCTTCAGTTTCGCATCGACAAATCGTTCAAGTCCTGAAAAATCTATGATCCAGTCGTATCTGTCTTTAATCTGCTGCCTGTTCAAGCCAAGCAAAGCTCCATATAAAAGAATGTTATCTTTGACAGACAAGTCACCCTGGAATCCTACTCCAAGTTCGAGAAATGGAGCTATTGGGCCATCGAAAGATATCGTTCCAGAGCTTTGTTGAAACACACCTGCGATTATTTTAAGTAAAGTTGATTTGCCTGCGCCGTTTCTGCCTATTATGCCAAAAAACTCGCCGCTCTTAACTTCAAAACTTACATCCCGCAAAGCGTGAAAATCTTCATATGTGTTCTTTTGAAAAATGCTTACAAATCTCTGCCTTAATGTTGATTTTCTATCATGAGGCAGGCGAAAGACTTTACTGACATTTTCAACTTTTATCATAGTTCCTCCGCAAAACCGCCTGATAGCTTGTTATATAAAACTAATCCTACCAAAAAGATACAGCAAATGATTAATAATACTAAAATATGACTTTTAAGAGCCATAAACTGGCTCCCCTGGCCTTGGATTAGAGCCTGTCTTGAACCCTGTATAATCCGAGCGGCCGGATTCAAAAATATCCACCTGTAATATTTTTCAGGTACGATCGAGATAGGATATACTATAGGAGTAAGCCAGAATCCAAGCTGTACGAAAACTTCCCATATATGATGAATGTCCCTGAATTTTGGGTATAGGGCGCTTAGAAAAAAAGCTATCCCAACCGAAAAAATGTAAAGTTCCACTAAGTATACAAAGAGTTGTAGATTCGATATGTGAAAATCCGCACCTGAAATGATGAAGAATATAAAAAATACAATTAAATTCAATGATAATGTAAGCAATGAAGTTAAAGAAGAAGATATTATGATAATCCAGCGAGGAAAATTAATCTTCTTTAAAATTGCACCCTTACCTTCAAGAAGTAACATGCTATTCAATGTGACTTCTGCAAAAAAATTCCATAGAATTATTCCAAGAAGCAGATATAGTCTATAATTTTCAACATCCCATCTTACGAATTTCGAAAATACTATATAAAGCGTGCCGAACATTAATAATGGTTTGAGCAGGCTCCAGAAATATCCTAAGATAGAATTGTCATATTTTATCTTAAAATCTGTGAATGCTATCACAAATGTCATAAAAAGATAATTCTTTCTATGTGTCAGATTATTTTCTGGAATTAAACTTTTATTAATGACCATAAATTTAACAAAATGGAATATTACTATAATTCTTTATATAGGATTTTTACATTAGTATAGGACATTATAGTATTCATATAATCACTATTAATCAAACATTTTTTTATACAACAGAAATACTTCATTTTTCATAATAAATCATTGCAAAGAATAAAAATTTTATCAATTTTATGGTAAAATCTGAAAAATCGCATAAACTATGAAATTTAAAATCAGGTATTTTAGGGTAAGTATGTATGGTATTGAGCCAGAAGAAAATTTCGGTGATTGCTCTTGTGCTTTATTGGCCGATGTTGTTGGTTTTTGCGCATATTCCTGTTCCTGAATCAGTGCGAAGCGCTCATGTATCCGATAAGAGCCTGCATTTTCTTGCCTATCTTGTTTTGACCTTCCTGCTTTGGTTTTCGATAAAGCCGCAGGAAAAAGTGAAATGGCAGAAAATAACCGTCTGGCTCATACTTATCGGCTTGACTGCGTATGGCGCAATCGATGAAGTTGTACAGAGCTTCGTCGGGCGAAGTTGTGACGCGATGGATATAGCCGCGAATTTTTCGGGCACATTTTTCGGCCTTTTAGTGCTTACTTTTCTAACCTTTCTGCCGGCCGCTCTTTTAATCTCGGGCATCGTAATTTTCGCAGTTGCAAATATCGCCAGGACAAATTTGGCGTTGATTTTTCCTGTTGCTTATGTAGTATTTCATTTCTTCGCCTATGCGGTATTCACTGTATTCTGGCTTTTGAATATGAATCTTCTTTTTCGGAAAAAGCAGGCGAAGTTTCAATGGCTGATACTTGCAGCGGGGATTCCCATATGTTTTCTATTAATTGTAAGAATTTCCTCGTTTTTTCTCGGAAGGGAAATAGACGCAGAAGATATTATTGTCCCAGTTGCGGCTGTTATAACAGTCGTAATCGCAGGTTATCTAAGAATTTCGTTTTTAGACCTGACAGAACAATCCACGGATACAAATATTTCCGGACATTGATAACGTTCATCGCGACAAGATGTTACGCTCCCTGAATGGTTTGTAAAGCGGGTCTCCTATCAGCACAAGCATCCATGAATTAAAAGGTTTTGTCCGGTAGTATGCCTCGACAAGACAGTATCCTTTGTAAAGCTCCGTGAAGAAATCCATTGGCTTGGGAAAAGCTTGAAGATAAGGCTCTGCTACAGGTCCCAAAGTTGCCGTAATTCCATCTTCGAGCATAGCAGGACACCACGTGGTTGCATTTGGGTCGCGAAGCCCGACCGCCTCGAAACTGGCTATATGATACCCGACTGCGCCATCTACGAAATCGAAAGCATCAATGTATTTTTTAAGACTGTACCAGCCGCAATATATTGCCGCCTGTGGACAGGAATTAGGCTCGAAAAGTGTGCTCTTCTGCTCTTGTTTGACTGTTAAATCAGATCGTGTTTTTGTTACAGCGGCCAAATCACGTATCGATTGATCATATTCGCCGTATCGATTTTTATCGAGAATTCCGCGCGAATCGAAATAAGCAAAGCCTTTCAAACCTGTTTTTTCCGCGGAAATTGCTTTGTCCACGAGCGACTTTATTATCTCTTCCGAAGGACCATCGAGCCTGCTTACCATTA
The DNA here is from genome assembly GCA_964430845.1 of uncultured Pirellulales bacterium. Taxonomy (GTDB): domain Bacteria; phylum Planctomycetota; class Phycisphaerae; order Sedimentisphaerales; family Anaerobacaceae; genus JAFGPS01. The sequence goes on from CAYSHS010000081.1 coordinate 2,913, forward strand.
ATGTCTTTTTCTTTAGAGCAATCAATGTCTCGTTCGAATCCGGAATCGTTATAGCAACCTGAAGCAGATTAATCTGCCATCGATATAATTCGTAATTTCCAAATAGCACCATTGAAAGCTCGCTGTCTAACGAAGCGTTTGTTTCCTTACCATTGATTATATCTGCAAGTGTCTGCAGCCGGGCAAGTTTTGTTTCTATTTCTTTTTGCCCGGATGTATTTTTTACCTTCCCGTTATTTAGCTTTTCCTGCTCTTTTTTGCCTTGTGCAATAAGCTCGTTTATTTTTTTTAACTGCTCATCATTTCCTTCAAGTTTTCCCCTTCCCTTAACAGTTAAAGGAACTCCGTAAGTTGTGAGCAGGCATTTGATTTTCCCTGCAAATTTTTCGCTGTTCAGTACTGTTCGGAGCGGCTCGGCGATTTTATCTTCGTATTCTTTCCTGCTAATCGATGTTGAAGCTTTTTTCCCGAGCGGCAGGGCAATTAGATTATTCGCGGGTACGGCTCTTTTTTGGCAGTAATATTGTGCAATGCCCTGAGATACAGGAATTTCGTTATTTGCAATAACCAGGATTTCATCAGGCTCTAACGCCAGACCTGCCTGTGTCGATGCTATTATCAGCAATAAAAGCAATTTAATTCTAATTACCATTTCTTATTCCTGCTCGTTTCTTATCGAAACTGCATTTCAAAAAGAGAGCTATCAATTTGAGATTATTATAACTATTCCGGGCCGTAAATTCTATATGGCAGATTATTCGGATAATCCTCAATAATCTCGGCATAGTCATCGAGCCAGTAAGCTTCCGGATTGCTCGCGAAAACCAGAAAGCGTCCGCTTTCGAGGTCATCAGCAACCCTGTGATATTTGAAGAATATGCAGTCTTCGGTTTTGCCGACTATCTCTATTTTGCCGGACGAATGAGACATAACGTACCTGGCGCGCTTGGCCAGACCTGAGACAAGCGATTTCGCCTGCTCAACTATTTCATAACCTTGTTCAATCGGTATCGTATAGGCCCTGTTTCCCAGGGCAGGACGGCACTGGAAAATATAATATGGCACTGCTCCTACAAACGATAATTTAGCAAGCAGTTTCGCCAATATTTCGGGGTTCGCGTTCACTCCTTTAATTAAAGGCATCTGGTTTGTAATAATCGCTCCGGCTTTTTGCAGCATCTCTACTGCTTTTACCGCGGTATCAGTCAATTCTCGCGGATGAACAAAATGCGTCATTATATAAATCTTTTTTCTGCCGCTGCTGTATTTCTTTATCAAATTCAATAACTCTGGCTCTTCGATAATACGATACGGATTGAACGCCGGCATCTTCGTGCCTATGCGTACAATATGGACATGCTCAATCGCCATTAACCGGCTGATTATTTCATCGAGCCTGGATGGTTTCAGAATTAACGGGTCGCCGCCTGTCAGTAAAACGTTGGTTATTTCTGTATGCTCTCTGATATAGTTCAGAGCCGCAGGCAGGTCACGCAGGGATTCATTTTGAGAACTCATAAATAAACGCTTGCGAAAACAATATCGACAAATACCTTCGCAAACATTACTAACCAGCATGAGTACGGTCGAATTATATTTATGCTCAAGGCCTGGTATAACACTGTATGTATGCTCGTCGGATGGATCGAGCCTGCCCCAGTCATCAAGCTCATCGCTGTTGGGAATTATTGCTCTGCGTATCGGGTCGTCAGGATTGTCCCAGTCGATAAGTGACATATAATATTCGTTGCATCGAAAGTCGAATTTTTCCGCAACGGATTTTAATACTTCTTTTTCGTCTTCGCTCAACTGCTCTAATTGTTCTATCCTTGTTATGTATTTCATAATCTTTTTTTGCTTCGCGGCTTGCTTCACAATTTACTTACTAAAATTCATTATTTTTCGCCGCGAGTATATTCTGTATGGGAGTATCTTTTTTCGTAAATATTTTTCTTTCTAAACACCATAAAAAAAGTCGCCATTAATATTTTTATATCGGTAAAAAAACCAGCAGCTTCAACATATCGAACATCGAGCTCCAGTTTTTCTTCCTGCGTCAATTCGCCTCTGCCTTTTGTCTGCGCAAGACCCGTCAGTCCTGGTTTTACAAGAAGACGTTTTTTTTGCCTGTCATTCCACTCTTCAATTTGAGAAATATACAGAGGTCTTGGCCCGACAAAACTCATATCTCCTCTCAATATATTAAATAATTGCGGCAGCTCATCCAGCGAGTATTCCCGTAAAAAACGTCCGACTTTTGTCAGCCGGATGTCCTCACCGGATTTTGGGCTTGGCCCGTACGGCTCGACATCCTGCCTCATAGTCCGAAATTTATAAAACACAAATGGTTTACCGGACTTTCCTGCCCTTTCCTGCCTGAAAATCGCCGCTCCTTTGCTTTCAAGCCTGATTAATATTGCTATTATAACCAAAAATGGGCACAATATCACCAATGCTAATAATGATATTGTAAAATCAAATCCGCGTTTGCAGATATTGAAAAGGTTCATATTCTAAGTTTAAGTCCTATATATCGTTATGTCAAGAAAAGAAAAATGTTCGCATATAACTCTTTACTTAACTTTTGCAAAACTCTTATCTTAATCGGGATTTCGAGACATATATCGGCTATTTGAGCACCCAAAGCCACTAAGCATTTCCGGCATCAGGTTTTATTTTGTGCTTCATCCAGGGGCAGGTTTCTTTTTGAGGACATTCTTTACAGCCGTGTTTAGTAGAAACCATAGGTAAAATAATAAAAGCATCAATAGCAAATATGATAAGCAATACTAAGAGCGGCCAGGAAAATCGGCTTATAACTACAGGCAGACCTGCTAATAATGGAATGAACCACAAAGGAACAATAACAGGTATATGTTTCTTGAATTTGTCCGAGAAACACTCGACGGAGCTTTTCGGCCTGAATCTCGAGGCTATCCGCCCGTATCCACAGGGACATGACCTTGTATTCCAATACCTGCAATAAGGACATACGAAAATCATTATCCATACAGCACCTGCTATGCCATAAAAAAGATATGCAAATCCGGCTATCGTTCCCCATATTGACTTGCTGAAGGCTGTTATGAAAATTATAATCCCAAGAAATGTCATAACAGCATAAGGAATATTATTAATCACTTCCTGTTTTGGAGTATATTCTTTCATTACTTTGCTTTTACATTATAAACCATTAGAACGTCAGCATATCTCAAATAGAGCTTTCCGTCAACAATAACCGGATGCGCCCAGGCCTGTCCGGTTGCACCGGTACGCTTCGGCGGTGTGAAAGTACTTTTAAGAGTATATTTTTCTGGATTTGCTTCTACAAGCGCTAATAAATTATTCTCATAACGGAAATATATATTACCATCAGCATATAAAACACCTGCAGAACCTTCCCCTGGCTGATTTTCCTGCCACATTATTTTCCCTGTTTTCATTTCGATACATGTCGGCTTGCCCTGATTGTTTCCATGACCGCCATAAATATAATCTCCAACTTTAACCATACAGCCATGATGATTCTGAAAAGTACGCCCATCGATGAAATAAACTTCTTCCATTTTTACTGTGCCGTTTTCAGGACTAAGTTTCAGCAAAGCCGCTCCCGTATTGTAGCCTGACGCACAAAAAACATAATCTCCGTCAACAATTGGAATCGGTATAGTCGCAGCGCTGTTTGCAATTTTGTTATATCCCCAAAGGAATTTTCCATCTGTAGATACGCTAATTAATCCTTTACCGACCATTTTCAGGTACTGTTTCATCCCGCCGCCATTGCTGATAATAATAGATGAATATCCAGCATCTTCTTTGCCGTTTTTCCCTATATCAGGCATGGAACATTTCCAGGTTGTTTCACCAGTCTTTTTATTAAGCGCAACGATAACCGCATTATTTCCCCCGGGTGTGCATAAAACTTTGTCACCATCTACAAGCGGCGATTCACTGAATTTCCATGTTGGGTTTTTTCCATCAAAATCTTTCACCAGGTTTCTCTTCCAGATAATTTCGCCTTTATCGGCACTTAGGCAAACTACATCGCCCGAAGTGCCTATCGCATAAACAAGACCATCCTCAATCGTTGGAGTACACCTGGGACCTCCTCTTTCATCTTTATGTATCGGCCCGATTTTTCTTGTCCAGAGCTTCTTATGAGTTTCCATATCGACAGCAATGACACATTGTGCGTCCTGGCCATCAACTTTCAAATCACCCATTGTAAAGAGCTTTCCGTCAGATATTGAAACTGTGGAATAGCCCGCTCCGAGACCGGAGACTTCCCATAACAATTCCGGGCCACCTTCAGGCCAGCTTTGCAGTAATCCCGTCTCCGTGCATACGGCATCTTGTTTAGGCCCGCGCCATTGAAACCAGTCTCCAGCTTTAACAACAGGGCAAACACAGAATATTATACCGGCAATAATAAAATATGATAACAGGTACATTGTTCTATTGTTGAATTGTCTTGAGTTCATCGTTTAGCTCCAAAATAATTGCCATAAATGTTATTTATATTGTCGTACAATCCTAATGTGAATTTTGTTCATCACCGTCTGATATTTTGAATGATATTGCTCCGGTCGGGCATGCTTTAACGCATTCTTTTGCAGTATTTGTCTGTTTTATCGCGTCAACTATCGAACGCTCGAACGGAATCGCAACACGTACTTTGAATCCCCGTTGGGTAAATGTTAATCCTGTCTTTTCGCCCGCTTTGGTGGTAATTTGAATGCACAAGCCACAGTCTATGCACTTGCCAGGCTCGAAAACCAGTTCGGAATGCTCGGCAAGCTGTACAAATGAACGGTTTTTGCCCTTATATTGATTCGCTTTTGCATTGTATTGATTCGAGTATTTTCTTAGTTTACAGTTTACCGGTTTTCTGCAATCACAATGTAAACATCGAGCAGCTTCTTTTACAGCTTCGTCATCGTTAAAACCATTTTCTTCTTGTGCAGGTTCTACTCTCGATTCCTTGCTGTGACCGATGACATATTTTTCTACTTCTTCTGCACTGAGTTTTCCAATTCTTGTATTAAATGATTTTAGCAGCCCAGTGACTTTTTCACCTGATAAATATTGGCTTATCGCGGCACATGCTTCTTTGCCATCTGCAACCGCACGTACAGTAACTTTCCGTTTGCGAACGGCATCTCCTCCGGCGAAAACTCCCGGAAGATTCGTTTGATAGGTTTGAGAGTCAACTACTATCGCATCAGCTTTTGTTTGCAGACCCATCGAATCGGCTCGCTCCTCTTCGAGCTTTCCAATAGCTACAAAAACTGCATTAAAATCTTTTTGCACATCTTCCAATGTCACGCTCTCGCCTATTCGTGTTTTAAGTCTGAATTTAACTCCAAGTTTTTCAATTTGTGCAATTTCATTATCAAGCACATCCCTCGGAAGCTCGTTTTCAGGTACTCCATATTGCAGCATTCCGCCTGGTTTTTCATGCTCGTCAAAAATTGTACAATTATAACCTTCCTGTGCTAAATAATAAGCGGCTGCCAATCCGGCAGGACCGGCGCCGATAATCGCAACACTTTTATTTTTATTCTCTTTGCACTTTGGCAGGTAAGATTTTTTTGAATCTAAATCAACATCAGCGACATAACGTTTCAATAAACAAATTGAAACTCCTTCATCGAAACTGTCACGCCTGCATGCTTTTTCACATGGCGCCGGACAAATTCTTCCAAGTACTGCAGGTAAGGCAATATCTTTTTTTACCGTTGCGATTGCATCTTTGAGTTTTCCTTCTGAAATTTGTCGAATCATTAAAGGAATATTCATATGCGCAGGACATGTAACCTGGCACGGCCCAATGCAGTCGCCCAGGTGGTCACTCAGCAAAAGTTCCAGAGCGGCTTTTCGTGCAAGGTCTATCTCCTCAGACCTGCTTTGAACAACCATGCCATCTTCGACAACAGTCGCACATGACGGAACAAAATTTGCTTTGCCTTCGACTTTCACAACGCAAATCATACAACTGGTCGAAGGTTTAAAGCCTTTAAGGAAGCACATAGCAGGAATCTCGATACCGATTTTCCCCGCGGCTTCGAGAATCGTCTTGCCTTCCTCGACTTCAACTTTACGATTATCTATAGTTAATACAGGCATTATTTATTGAACTTTCACAGCGTCAGCGGGACAAACATTTTTACACCCGCCGCAGCGGATACATTTTTCCGTATCAATTTCATGTTTCTGAAAAGGCATCATCGTGATAGCATCAGCAGGGCAATGCTGTGCACATAAAGTACAGCCAATACAGTCATCTGTTATCGAGTAAGTAATAAGAGCTTTGCATTTACCCGCAGGACATCTTTTTTCTATATGAGCTTCGTACTCGTCGCGAAAATATTTGATTGTGGATAAAACAGGATTCGGCGCTGTTTTCCCCAAACCGCACAGGCTCGAATTCTGAACAATCTTTGCAAGATTTTCAAGCTCGTCAATATCAGTTTTTTTGCCTTCGCCCGCACATATTCTCTCTAAAATATCGAGCATTCGCCTTGTACCTATTCGGCAGAAAGTGCATTTACCACACGATTGGTTCTGCGTGAACTCGAGAAAATATCTTGCAATATCGACCATGCAATCCGTTTCATCGAGCGCGACCATTCCACCCGAACCCATCATCGCGCCAACGTCTTTTAGTGTTTCATAATCAACGGAAGTATGCGCCAAATGCTCCGGCACACATCCGCCAGACGGACCCCCAATCTGGACTGCTTTCAGTTTCAGGCCGCCTGCAATTCCGCCGCCAATATCTTCGATAATTGTCCTGATGGATATTCCCATTGGAACTTCGATTAATCCACCGTTTGCTATTTTCCCTGCAAGAGCAAAAACCTTTGTCCCCCTACTGCGATCCATACCATGTTTTGCGAATTCTTCGGCGCCATTACGAATAATCCAGGGGACAAGACAATACGTCTCGACATTATTGATAAGAGTAGGCTTTTCCCACAAACCGCTTGTTGCAGGATATGGAGGACGGTATCGAGGCATCCCTCTGCGGCCTTCTATACTTGCCATTAGTGCAGTTTCCTCACCGCAGACAAACGCCCCCGCGCCGGGCATAATATTAAGATTCAGTGAAAAGCCGCTCTGTAAAATATTGTCACCCAGGTAACCTTGTTGTTTGCAATTTTCTATCGCGTTTCTTATCCTCTCAAGCGCAAGCGGATACTCCGCGCGAATATAAAGATAACCTTCGTTTGCACCCACGCAGTAAGCCGCGATTATCATTCCTTCGATAATTCGATATGGATAGGACTCCATGAGCATCCTGTCCATAAACGCGCCCGGGTCACCTTCGTCACCATTGCAGACTATATATTTTCCACTATCGGATTTAGCTTTTCTAACTGTAGTCCATTTCAAGTGTGTCGGGAAGCCTGCGCCTCCCCTGCCTCGCAGGCCGCTCTGTTCGATTTGCGAGATTATTTTTTCTGGTTCAGGCTCATTTAAGCATTTTTGCATCGCCTTGAAACCATCTTTTGCGATGTACTCATTAATATCTACCGGGTCGATTTTTCCGCCATGCTCAGTTGCGATGTGAACCTGCCTGTCAAGGAAATCTGCGACCTGCTCATCTCGCACATTTATCGAATAGCGAGTCACCGGCTCCCTCTGTTTATCTGTAAGTACTCTGTCGAGAAATACAGATGTCGAATCCAGCAATTTTCTGCCTAATCCGAGCTTGAAATGTTTCGTTATGATAGCTTTCGCGTCTTCAGGCTGTACCCTGGCATAGAGAAAAGATTTGTTATCAGGCATAACAACTTCCAGCAAAGGCGTCTGGAAGCACATACCCACGCATCCGACCCGTTTAATCGCGATTTTAATTCCTGTTTCATTAAGTGCCTGCTCGAGCGCTTCGCGCAGCTTCCCGCTGCCGCGTGCAACGCAGCACGAGCCAAGTCCAAGTCTAATCTCACCGATGAAATCTTTCTGTTGTGCCTGAGCTTTATATCTCTTTTTTCCTTTTTGTGCGACTCTTGCTTCTTCGTATTTAAGATAATCATTGATAATACTCGGAACAGTTTCCGCTGTCAGGTGACCATAAGTCACCTGGCCTATCTGAACCGCCGGAGCTAATGTGCAGCAGCCTAAACAGGCGATTTTCTCGACTGTAAACAATTTCTGTGAGTCGGTATCTTCACCTTTCGGAATCTTTAAATGACGCATGAAAGAATCATAGACAAGGTCGCTTCCCTTTACATGACAGGCCGTGCCCACGCATACATGAATTATATGACTGCCCGCAGGTTTGTGGCGAAACTGGTCGTAGAAAGTCGATACACCTGTAATCGAAGCTGGTGTAATCTGTGTTAATTCACAAATGAGCTCGAGTGATTCTTTGGGCAGATAGCCGTAATGTCCCTGTATGGCCTGGAGCAGCTCGAGTACTTTCTCGCTGCCCTTGCCTATACGCTCTACAGCTTCGTTCACAAATGTTAAATCAATCGCTTCCATTAATTCTTTTTTCGATACAGTACAGGTTTTGCTCACTGCGAATATAAATTCTGCCATCCATAAACGCAGGCGACGCGTAGCATTTCTCACCAAGCTCACACCTGGCAAGCTCTTTATATTCGGCTCCTGCCCGCGCAATAAACATCACAC
>CAYSHS010000082.1:0-11524 GCA_964430845.1 uncultured Pirellulales bacterium
ATTTGAAGCTGGAACGTCAGAGGGCCTATCCTGATATAATCGCCTGCATGAACCACGCCTTCGTTGACTTTTTTACCGTTAAGAAATGTCCCGCCGCGTGAGTTAAGGTCCCGAATTTTCAGGTCATCGTTGTTCTTGCTCAACTGGCAGTGTCTTCGGGAAACAAGCTTCAGGGGAATGCGCAGATCGCAGTCATGACGTCTGCCGAGAATAGTAATTTCGCTCGACAAAGGAAAGGTCCTTTGTGTGCCGTTTTTTGTGAATAGAACTAAATTTGCATGCATAGCAGCCTTCCTCTTTTAGTTCTGCGTTTTGAATTCTGGGTACTGCAATTGCGGTTATTCAGCGCCCGGCACAACTGAAATCATTATACCGACTTAATTATAGTAACGCAAGAAATAAATTGAGCTATTAATAATATTGACATTATCCGGCACGTTGGTTAAATTTAGTAAAGTTCAAAAAAATACTGATATAATAAAAGATAAGGACAAAAACGGATTGATATGACGCAGGTTAAACTCCCGGACGGCAGCACATTACAAGTGGACAACTCTATAACTGGTAAGCAATTAGCGGAAAAAATAGGTCCCGGACTTGCAAAATCAGCCATAGTGGCAAAAATTAATGGTCAATTGAAAGATTTATCAGTTCCGGTCAATTCAGATGACTCTGAAGAAATCTCTGTTCAAATAATCACACCTAAAGATAGCGAAGGTCTTGAAATAATGCGTCATAGCTGTGCTCATATCATGGCTGAGGCGATTTGTAGCATTTGGCCGGACACGAAGCTTGTGTACGGCCCGACTGTCGAAGATGGATTTTACTACGATATAGACCTCGATGAACCGATTCGCCCGACGGATTTCGAGCAAATTGAGCAAAAAATGACTGAAATTGTCAAGATAGATAAGCCTTTCATTCGTAAAGAGATGACTCGTAACGAGGCTCTGAACAAGCTTAAAGAAGATAAATATAAAACTGACAATATAAATCGTACAGACAGCGATACAATCACTTTTTATTCACATGGTGATGGTTTCGAGGATTTATGCAGGGGGCCTCACGTGCCGAGTACAGGCAAAATTGGAGCTTTTAAAATCATGTCGGTAGCAGGTGCTTACTGGCATGGAGACCCGACGCAGAAAATGCTCCAGAGGATTTATGGAACTGCATGGCCAAATAAAAAGGAGCTTGATGACTATCTAAACAGGATAGAAGAAGCGAAAAAACGAGATCATCGCGTATTAGGCAAACAATTGGATTTGTTCAGCTTCAACGAAGCAGGTCCGGGGTTTGCTTTTATTCATGCAAAAGGCATGATTATCTGGAATGCTATAGTTGATTTTTGGCGGTCTGTTCATCACAGGTATGGGTATGAGGAAATCCGTACGCCTATTATTCTTAACGAAGCGCTTTGGCATAAAAGCGGCCACTGGGATCATTATAAAGAGAATATGTATTTTACTAACATTGATGAATTCGGATATGCAATAAAACCGATGAATTGTCCCGGCGGATGTTTGGTCTATAACACCAGGCAGCATTCATATCGTGAATTTCCCAAGCGTGTAGCTGAGCTTGGCCTGGTGCACAGGCACGAAGCGAGCGGCGTTATGCACGGCTTGTTCCGCGTGAGGCAATTTACTCAGGATGATGCACATATTTTCTGCACGCCGGACCAAATTGAAGCCGAAATAATCTCTGTGATTGAGCTGACGTTTGAGATTTATAAGGCTTTCGGTTTTGATGATTTTCATATCGAGCTGTCAACAAAACCAGAAAATCACATCGGCTCGGATGAGATTTGGGAAACTGCGACGAATGCTCTAATAGCCGCTCTGAAACATAAAGGCATAGATTTTAAGATAAACGAAGGGGACGGGGCTTTTTACGGGCCGAAAATTGATTTTCACATAGAAGATTGACTGAAAAGGTCATGGCAGCTTGGCACGATTCAGCTCGATTTCTCGATGCCCGAACGTTTTGGATTGGTTTACACTGATAAAGATAATACCGAAAAGACGCCTGTTATGATTCATCGCGCCGTTTTAGGCTCTTTCGAGCGTTTTATTGGCATTTTAATCGAACATTATGGTGCGAATTTCCCGCTTTGGCTCTCTCCCGAGCAGATCAGGGTGCTTCCGATAAGCGAAAAAACAAATGATTACGCGAAAATCATTGAAAATAAGCTGAAAGAAGAAAATTTACGTTATAGCTGTGATTTTTCGGACGAGAAAATAAACTCGAAAATTGTTAAAGCGTATAATGAAAAGGTGACTTATATGCTTGTTGTTGGACCGAAGGAAGCACAAGCAGGCACAGTAAACGTCAGAATTCTCGGACTTAAAGAGAATCCGACGCTGGAAATTGATAAATTTGTGGAAAAAATGAAGTCAAAGATAGCCGATAAAAAAATTGATTTGGCTTTTTAAAAATAATTTTTTATAATAGTAATTGGTAAAGTGTACCATGTTTTTGAATAAATTATTGTTATTTTTACAGAAAGGTAAGGTGGCGCACAATAAATAAAAAAGGTTTAAGGATAAACGGAGGGATTAGAGCTAATACTATCAGATTGATTGATGAGTCAAACAATCAATTGGGTATTGTTGAAAAAGAAGAGGCCCTTGGAAGAGCGAGAGAGACAGGTTTGGATCTTGTGGAAGTTGCACCTTTGAGCGACCCTCCGGTTTGCAGGCTGATGGATTATGGCAAATGGCTTTATGAGCAGAAGCGTAAAGAACGTGAGGCTCATAAAAAAAACGTTCGCCATACAGCTACATTAAAGGAAATAAGGCTCAGGCCGGAAACAGACAAGCATGACCTTGAAATAAAACTAAATCATGGCCGTGATTTCATAGAAAAGGGTCATAAGGTACAATTCACAATATTCTTTCGGGGACGCCAGGTATTACATCGGGAACAGGGTTTTGAAATTCTCGAGCAAATCACAGAATTTCTTAGTGATGTATCGAAAATTGAACGTCCGGCTCAAATGAACGGAAAACGCATGACTTTATTGCTTGTACCAAGAAAACATGCACCCTCTGATTAAAATATAAAGGTTATTGCCGGTTTTTATAAATCAACAATAAAAATGTTGGTATTTCTCGTAAGAGTTATTTCCCGGAAAATGCTCTTATAGGAAAAAAACTTCATAAAAGGGGGATTTTTTTCATTTTTTTAATCTTGGAAGTTGACCTGTGGCTGTAAATAGCATAAAATGCAAATTTTATATTTTTCTGCACTGTAAATGGCAGGAAAATATACGAATTATTAATAGAGAATTCCTGACTATTTTTTAAGGATTTAGATAAATGCCGAAGCAAAAAACCCACAAGGGTTTAAAAAAAAGAGTGAAGGTAACTGCTACCGGTAAAATTAAATGTAAACATACCGGAGCAGGCCATCTTATGAGTAAAAAGAACTCCAAACGCCGATCAAGGGTTACCAGCTCAGTAATAATGAATGAAACAAGAGCTGGCATAGCCCATATGAAACTTTGTAAGTAAAGGAAAGCTGATATGCCAAGAGTAAGAAAAGGTGCCGCAAGACATCAGGCCAAGAAACGTGTTCTAAAGGCTGCAAGAGGACATCGTGGTGCCGCTGGCCGGCAGTATCGGCTGGCCAAAGAAGCCTTAGTAAGAGCGGCTGTTTATGCAAGAACTGATCGTAAAAGAAGAAAAAGAGATTTCAGAGGCATGTGGATTACTCGATTAAGTGCTGCATGTAAAGACAGGGGAATAAGATACAGTCAGTTCATTGATTATCTTAAAAAAGCCAACATCGAACTAAATAGAAAAATGCTCAGTGAAATTGCCATTGATGATCCTGATGGTTTCGATTCAATACTTGATATTGCACAAAAAGCCGCTGGCAATTCATAGATATAATAACAGCATTGTTTTCGTAAAAGACTAAAATAATTTGAATACAACAACGCATCACGCAGAACGCAATACGATAAATGCTCGAGCAATTTGATAAAATTGGTAAAGAAGCGCTTTCTGATTTGAAGAAAGTTTCAGACCTGGAGTCTCTCGAACAGTTTCGCATTAAATACCTGGGACGAAAAGGACTGGTTGTCCAGATGCTCAGTCAAATCGGCAAACTCCCGCCCGACATCAAACCACAGGCGGGACAGCTTGCTAATAAAGTTAAGAACGAAATCTCCAACGCGTTTGAGCAAATCAAAAACACCCTGTCTCGTTCCCTTGAAGCCAGGCATAAGGAGTTAGTGGATGTTACGTTGCCTGGAATTCCAATTAATATTGGTAAAAAACATGTAATCACACAAACACTAAACGAGCTGCTTGAAATATTCGGGCGAATGGGCTTTGATGTCGCTTACGGCCCGGAAGTCGAAGACGAATGGCATAATTTTATTGCTCTTAATATTCCTCCGGAGCACCCGGCGAGAGAACCTTCTGACAATTTCTACATAGATGAAAAAACTTTATTGCGAAGCCAGACTTCGACAATTCAAATTCGGGTTATGGAGCATAAAAAACCACCAATTCGTGTTGTGGCGCCTGGAAGGGTATATCGTCCCGACACAGTTGATGCAACACATATGTACATGTTCCATCAGCTCGAAGCGCTCGTTGTCGATGAAGGTGTTACTATGGTTGATATGAAATCGACTATTGAGCAATTCATACATACTTTCTTCGGACCTGAAACACAATGGCGGTTCCGACCGGGATTTTTCCCATTTACCGAGCCAAGCGCAGAAGTCGATTTGCTACTTTTGGACAAAGCAGGCAACGAGAGCTGGGTTGAAATGGGCGGCTGCGGCATGGTTGATCCGAACGTCTTCGACGCTGTAGGAATAGACAGCGAGAAATTCACAGGCTGGGCCTTCGGCTTCGGTATCGAACGCCTGGCAATGCGAAAATATGGCATAACAGACATTCGCCTCCTCTTCGAGAACGACCTGCGATTCCTTCGACAATTCTAATATTTCTTCGTATATTTTTTATATAAAGCATTTCTGCAAGATTATTTATTGATATATCAAGTCTCATAAGGTATAATATTTTTTCAGCTTGAGCAACTGTATAAAAACACTACGGTATCTAAAATAAATTTTATATTTGATTGAATAGAAAAAATATTTGTGAAAGGGTGAAAAATGAAAACCGCAAAAAAAATAACATCTCTCATTATCATTACAATTACAAGCTATTGTAATTTGTGTATTGCAGAGCCTATTGGTACAGCCTTTACATACGAGGGCTTCTTTTGGGATAACAACGAGCCGGCACAAGGCATGTACGACCTAGAATTGATACTCTATAATAATCCTGATCCTAATTATGGAATTCAGGTAGGATATATTAATGAGGTAAATGACTGTAATGTTAAAGACGGAAAATTTATAGTTAATGTGGATTTTAGTTTTGGAGATCCGAACGTCTTTAACGGCCAGAAACGCTGGGTAGAAATTGGTTACAGAAATGGTGAGCTGAAAGATCCAAATGAATACAAAATATTTAAACCTCGCCAGGAAATTTTAGCTGTTCCTTATGCACTCTACGCCGCATCCGGCACACCCGGGCCTCAGGGGGAAAAAGGTGATACTGGTCCTATGGGTCCGCAGAGTGAACAGGGCATGCAAGGTGAGCAAGGCCCAAAGGGAGATAAAGGTGATACCGGAGATACTGGACCAATGGGACCTGAAGGCTTACCCGGGGATTCACACTGGCAACTCAATGGCTCTGATACATATTACAATAACGGCAAGGTAGGTATCGGGACGTCGAATCCTGCATACAAACTCGATGTCTATGGAACGGTCAGTGGTACTAACAACAGCAGCGACGGTACTGGTGTGTATGGGCATACAACTTCCGCTGGCGATACGATAAATTACGGTGGATATTTTCAGGCAGATGGCAAATGGGGTATTGGTGTGTTTGGCGAAAACAATAGCCGTGGTACTCACGGCTACCTCGGCGGAGTTGCGGAGGGCGCGGTGGGCTCCAGCAACGACGGCTATGGCGTGATGGGTATCAGCCTCACCAATATCGGCGTGTATGGTATCTGCAATGGTGGCCAAGGCGTGCTTGGCGAAAGCACTTCAGGCTGGGCTGGATACTTTATTGGAAAAAGCTATTTTAGTGGCAATGTTGGTATTGGGACAGAGTCGCCATCAAGACAGTTGGAGATAAAGGGTAGTAATCCTCGAATATTGTTAAATGCAACGTCCAGCAATCCGGAATTGAATCTGCAAGCATCCGGCCAAGCAGCGTGGGCAATGTATCAGGATAACTCAACTGGAGATTTGAGGTTCTATCAGGCACAGTCAGGAGATAAAATAATATTTCAAAATAGTACAGGCAATGTCGGTATAGGTACAACGAATCCCGGATATAAGCTGCATGTTATTGGTGATATCGCATATACAGGAAATATCTATGATGTCTCAGATGTTCGATTAAAAGAAAATATTGTTCCGCTTGATAATGCTCTCGAAAAGTTGACATCCATTAATAGCATCTATTTCAATAATAAAGGCGAACCGGAAGATAACCGTGAAGTTGGTGTTATTGCACAGGAAGTTGAAGAAGTTTTACCGGAAGTGGTTTCAGAGAATTCTGATGGCTACAAATCTGTAGATTATTCGAAACTAAGTGCATTACTAATTGAAGCAGTGAAAGAACTCAAAGCTGAGAATGACGTTTTGAAAGAAAAAGTAGAAGCCCTGGAGAAGAAACTTCAGTAATATATATTGTAGTTATAGGTATATTATTAGACAGAGGTTAAATTTCCTGTCTTATTGAAATGAAAAATGTATGAAAGGAAGGAATATGAAAAGCACACAAATACAAAAAAGCCTGATTATTCTCATAATTGCATTCTGCTGCTACTCCAGTAATGCAGAACCGATGGGAACAGCGTTTACTTACCAGGGACATCTTCTGGATTTTAATGAGCCTGCAAACGGAAACTATGATTTTCAATTCGTACTGTTCGGTTCACCTGATAGGGAAGACCTGCTTGATGTCATAAGAATTGATGATATGAATATCGTGGATGGTTTATTAACAGTTGAATTGGAGTTTTGGGAACATTTTTTTGATGGTAATGATTTATGGCTGGAAATAGGTCTTCGACCGGGTGAGCTGGATGATCCCAATGAATTTAATGTGCTAAAACCAAAACAGCATATTACACCTGCACCTTATGCGCTGTATGCACGTTCCGGAACGCCCGGCCCGCAGGGTGAGCAGGGGCCTAAAGGAGATACTGGAGAAATCGGCCCGCAGGGCCCGCCTGGACCGGGAGACAATCTTGGTGATCATATTGCTACGCAGAGTATTAATCTCAATGGTAATTATCTATCCGGTGACGGTGGTAACGAGGGAGTATATGTTGACAACAATGGCAATGTCGGCATCGGCACCAACGACACGTGGTCCAAACTGGTCGTAAATGGCAGAATCGTTGCGACTGATCCGATGATGCCGCCGGATCCGGGTTGCACTGATGGCGACTGTCCTGATTCTCCTGAGGGCAGGGGTCTGATGGGTCTTAGTGCTTCCGGTGCCGGCGTATATGGCGATAGTGATACTGGCCGGGGTGTGTATGGCCATAGCAATTCTGGCTACGCTGGATACTTTTATGGTCCGAAGAATTATTTCTCTGATAACGTTGGTATAGGAACATACAGTCCGACCGAAAAACTGCAGGTTGACGGTAATATAAAGGTTAGTGGCGGCAGTAACGGTGTAATCTTCCCTGATGGCACTAAACAAACAACCGCCGTTGATGGCGGCGATAATCTGGGTAATCATACCGCCACACAGAACATAATTCTCAATGGCAATTGGCTTTCTTATGATGGGAGCGATAAAGGACTCTACGTTGATGCTAACGGCAAAGTCGGGATCGGAACGACGACTCCCTGGGGTCATTTGCACTTAAGAAGTAGTGGGCAGAGCAGTGGTATTAATCTTGAGGTTCAGGGACACACGCAAGGTTATGTGCTTGGGGCAGTTGAGGGAGGGGATCGCTTCGAGATTGGAGAAGTCCGCTATGGCGTGTCTCCAGGTTCATCTACGATATTGCGAATTTGGCCAAACGGGAATACTTGCCTAGCTCCTGTATACGGTAACGTAAGTATTGGCCCATTAGGTCCCTCAACGACTTACAAACTGGATGTTGCAGGCCAGGCCAACCTGAACAGTGGTATTGCTTCAGGTGCAGCATTACGCGTCAATGGGGATGAAGCACTTTGGTACGATGGAACATACTTTAGCTGGGGCTATGGAGGAACGCTAAATTACTTTGCTGATCCTGTCGGTATCGGCACAAAGACACCAAAAGGTACATTGGATGTGAGTGGACAGATTTTTCAGAGAGGCTCTTTATTACACGCGGATTATGTTTTCGAGCCTGATTATGAGCTTGAGTCGATAGATGAGCACGCGGAATTTATGTGGCATAACAAGCATCTTGCGGCAATTCCGAAATCGGAAGTTGATGAAAACGGATATGAAATTCTGGAAGTCGGCTCACACCGAAAAGGAATAGTAGAAGAGTTGGAGAAGGCGCACATATATATCGAGCAGCTTAATAAACGTTTGGAAATTTCAGAACAGGAAAATGAGCGAATGCAGATGCGATTGACTGCCCTCGAAGAAATTGTTAAGGATTTAACAGGCACACGGGAAGGAGTTAAAAAATGAATCTTACGGATAAACGAGTGATATTATTTATTCTTTTAATTATAATGATTCCTATGAATTTGGTAAAAGCATCGGATCGATATAGTATCGACTGGTACACTATTGACTGTGGAAGTGGTACGAGCAGTTGCGGGCAATATCAGCTCACAGGTACTATTGGTCAGATGGATACTGCCCAGAGCAGGGGTAGTTTATACAGGTTGTTCGGAGGTTTTTGGCCTGGCACGTCTTTATTCTTTATAGGGTTTCACGACTTTATAATATTTTCAGATATATTGTTATACATTAAAAGCAATATATCTGGTGACTATGATAATGATATTTATGCTAAAGACTTCAAACGACTTACCAAAAGCTTGTTGAAAAATTTGCCCTTATATTAGTTGCTTTTAAGGACAAATAGTGTTTTACTGTTTGTATGGTTAATATACAAATCATCGCAAAACATATTTTTATTTCAGAGAATGAGCTAATTTTTAAGGCCTCGCGCAGTTCAGGTCCGGGAGGGCAGAATGTAAATAAGCTCAATACGAAAATTACATTGTTTTTCAATATAAGTCAAAGCACGAGTTTTTCGGATGACCAGAAAAAGCTGATATTAAATCGCTTATCAACACGAATTGATAAGGATGGTTTTATTCGAGTTGTATCTCAGAAATTCAGAGTTCAAAAAGCCAATCGTCAGGCAGCCACTGAACGGCTGCAGGAATTATTAGAAAAAGCACTTAAGCCAAAACCTATCCGCAAAAAAACAAAAGTGCCGTATAGCGCAAAACAAAAACAATTTGATGCAAAAAAACGCCGGAGCAGGCTCAAACAACAAAGGTCAGAAAAGGATTTCGAATTATAAATATTTATTCTTTTTCCTAAGAAGATTCTAACAAAAAGAATCGTATCGCGGGCATCTTGTCCGTGAATGCATGTGCAGGATGCTCATGCTACATCTTAAAATACTTTTGTTAGAGAAATTGAATAGATTGGCAAAGATTTTTAATTGTTACCTGTTCATCTATTCAGATTTCTCTATAATAACAGTGAATTGACATGTTTCGTGCACAACTTCTTTGATGCGGATACCTTTTATGTTTTTTTCCTGTAAAATCTTCTCTATATCGAAGAGAACATAAGGCAATTCAAGCTTTACATAGTCTGGCAATTTTGAGAGGTATGATTGGCCGAACCAGCCTATTGCTTTGTTGAAATGACTGCTTATAACAAATAATTCGAACTTTGCGGTATTATTTTCAAAACTTATATATTTTAGAGAAGCCGGAACGAACGGTATTAAAAAATTTTCCGTGCGAATAGCGAAATGAAAACATTCGTTTTTAACTGTAACACGCGCAATTTGCTCTGGTAAAAGATTATTCGTTTTGAGAATTTCCAACAATTCTTCATAAGTAATTGTTATTACTGCCATCGAATTCCTTATAAATTTTAATAATAGAATTTTTGGATAATATAATCAAAAAGCAGTAGTTTTATCAAGTGTTTTGCGCATAAAAAAGGCCCGAAGCATCATGCTCAAGGCCCGTTGGTTAATAAGATGTTGTTGAAGAGAAAATTTACAGTCCGCCGCCCGAAGGCGGCGGTCGGATCCTCTTATGATAACATGGCTCTTTAAATATTACACTTTTATCACGTTTGTTGTTATACGTATGAGCAACTTCAATGTCTTCTGCAGCCGGACAGAACATCGAGGCTAAGAACACCCACATAACTTCAATTTGATATTTATGTACTTTCATAGTCTGGTCCCCCATAGACGACCATATATCCTTGTAACTTTATCGTCCTTGCTCGAATTTTTTCCTTAATCAATTATCAATTTATTTTCATTTGTTTATATGTATGATGTTTGTTGTTTTCTAAATCGAAATAAAACTCTGTTTATGGAAAACATTTTATGAAATAAATTAATATTGTTTATGTGTTAAAAAAATCGCATTATCAATGCTGCTAACGCACATACTTCAAGTATTATAGATCATCGACTATGTTCGATTGGTAAATCGTGTGAGAAAAAAAATGATAATGTAAATATAAAATATTTTTTTATTTTTTATTTTTTCTGCCGCTTTTTTTGTATAATATTTACTTGTAGTAGAGATCGCGAACGACAAGAATACATTTAAAATGCTGAATGCAATTACTGACAAGTATATAAGTGGATATTAAAGAATACGAGCCAGTAAATATTATTAATAGGAATGATGCTATAAAGATAAAAGCGGCGTTTTCAATAGTGATAATGGCGTTTTTATCCCAGTTTATTTATGCAGGTCAGAATGAAAAATTCGATTTAAATGGAAAAGAAATGAAAAAACCCATTCCTTATGAAATAAAGAAACAAAAAGAATCTGGAAAATTATAAAATTTAAGCTTTCGGATGAAATAATTGATAAGCTGTTTAATTCGTGAGAAACAATATGAAGCCAAAATTATTTTTATCTCTGATCGTTACTTTAATTAGTTGTCAGGTATTATTCGCCAATATTTTGAGTGAGCTGGAAAAACAAGCCAGAGACCTTGCAGAAGAAATGCTGAATGGCAAATATGTAAAGGTTCGAGTATATAATAACTGGAGTAGCGTTCCCTTTGGCTATAAAATGATTGATGTGCCGCTAAAAGGACTAAAGCAAAAGACGGACAAAAGATATTTCTTTGTCCAACCCTGCTATTGCTGGAAGGTGACTCCAGGCTTTGCCGATGCGTTGAGTTGCCTTTGCAGGGAGCTTTGGCAAGAAAGAATTAAATGTATGTTCGGAATTAATGCCGTACATGATAAAAAATTCGAGTTCCTGCTGAGAGCGTTAGCCCCAGCAGCT
>CAYSHS010000083.1:0-7204 GCA_964430845.1 uncultured Pirellulales bacterium
GTCTTCCTTTAATAAAGGCCTTGCCTATCTGCATTGCTTCTTTTAAGCCGGTTTTTTTCGCGTCTTCTTTAAGTCGTTGTTGATAGCTGGTTCCGCGGAACTTGAAATTGAGCTGATCTTTGGGCTTTAAGTCACCAAGAATTTGCTGAAAAGAACCTTCATCGACCAGGTATTCGATCCTTGTTTTCGCTGCTATACGAAAATGATGATTACATTCGGGACAAACGTTGAGGTTCTTCTCGACAGCGCTTTTATACAGCATCTGCTCGCAGGCAGGACATCTCATCCAGAGTCCTTCAGGCATTTCCCTGCGGGGTTTCAGCGAAAAACCGTTCCATTTTGATTTTGTTTGGTTACTCATATAAAGCAAAATTCTACCACAAATTAAGTACTATTTCCACATTTTTATTTTGTTAGACACAGATTTACACTGTTATATTCTTCGACACTTATTTACACGGATTTACACTGTTTTTTTATATAATTTGCTTTTTTAATCAGTGTTCCTGATGTTTATCAGGCACACATTCGGCTTATTTATAAAATTCTTTCACCATTTTCCATTATTTCTTTGGCGAAGGGATTATCAGACTTAAATTCTTTAGTTGTGAAGGGATGTACTTCTACGCTGGTGTTTATTTTCAAAATATAAGGATTCAATTTTACTCTGTCATCGTAGCGGCAGCCAGTGAATGAATCGGAAACAATCGCTAAATCTATATCGCTGTATTTGTTATTCTTCCCCTTAATAACCGAACCAAACAAATAAGCAGACTTTATTTTTAAGATTCTGTCTTTTTTCAATTCAAACAAAAGAGTTTTTATGGTTTTAATTATATTTGCTTTGGTCATGCTTTGCTGATTTTAATCAATAATTTATATGTTCATTTTTATCCATATCTGGAAATATAATCCTATGTACTCCTTTTTTTGACAGATATTTTTTAATTCGGTTTCTTATTTTTCTGTTTTTATTTTTCATTTTTAATGTATCATTCGGCCACCGAGCAAATGCGAGGTTGGCTGAATGAATTGTTTCTACTATTGTATTTCATTTCTCCTATAAATTCCGATAAGCCTGATAAATTATTTGTGACTTCAAAATTCATTATGCCGTACTGGTCAAAGTTCTTAAATATTAAAATGTTTTGTTGTTGGTCAATTTCAAAATTTGCATGAGCAATCGAATTCCGAAATCGCCTCAGAAACACTTCTTTATTCATTATTTTTGTGTATTCTTCATTTCCTCTAAATGTAGCTCGTGACAGAAATTGGAAGTTTTCGAATATTAATTCATCTGCGATAGCCCTTTCATTGTTGTCGTCTCCAAGTCGGTTTCGCCAAAACTCTTTAGGGATAACGAAAAGTCCATATAAGGCCATAAGCACTGACGCATGATTCCATGTGTGGAATAAGTTTTCCTTATCAAAGCCCTCTTGTTTTAAAAATTCATTGATCACTTCATTCGCATCTATCGTACTATTATCACAAGAATTAAGAAATTTTGACGTGTACCAAGTCCATTTTCCAAGATCATTTATTTCTCCATTCATATTTTCCCCTTTGCAGAACAATGATTATACAGTCTGTATAAAAAGTGAAAAATAGACTATCCTTTTCTGTACAAGAAGTTCCCGACTCTTCTTACGAATTTCTTTTACAACTTTCCTGTTCAGACATAGCTATCACTTTAAACGATTGTAGGTTTTGGAATTCGCGTTACCTTAATTGTTAGAGAACGAAACTTACTATAATTTCCGTTACTTAGTTGAGAGAAATCTACCCATTGAACTGTATACTTATTTTGCAAATAAATGGCCGACTCTCGACTCTTTTTTGTTCCATCTGAAGCATGTTCACTCCACTTAAGGTTGTTTTCAAGAACTCGCCCTTCCTGTATTCTGAAATTTGCATCAACGGTATCAATTTTTTTAGGTTTTAACCAATAAGCACTATCATTTGTAATTAGAATCGCATAGCCTTCAAAATTTGTTTGTTTATTCGCTATACACTCTAATCGCTGAATGTCTTTTATAAAATCGTACCTCCCAATATCTTGAGCACTTTGGTTTTTCAAATGATATTGTTCTTCATTAACAGTGACAGACAAAGCACGAGTTTTATATTTCAATTCGACTGCTAAGACTTTTTCTTGGCTTTCTATCCATACATCAACGTGAAGATTTTGATCTCCAGTTTTAAAGGGGAATTCAAGACGAACAGATGCTTCAGGTAGTTCTTTATGAATCTCCCAAGCAAATGCATGTTGAAAATCAGCTTCCGAATGAAAAATTTTTCTTTTTTTCTTGATAATATCGAGAATCTTATTCACTTCAATCATTAATTTTCATTTTTCCAATATGATAATATTTTCCCAGTCTGTATAACACGGGAAACGCAAACTGTCCTTTTTGATATAAAAAGTTCCCGCTTCTTCTCACGTTATTTTTAACATCTTTTATGTTCAGACACAATAATATCTCTTTACGATTGTAAGGTACCTATCATTTTTACATCCGGTTGCTTTTATCTATCTATTTATCGGCTTTTTCTCGAAAGGTCGATAAGAAAAAGTGGGAAGGTTTTTATGTGGAATTTATGTCGTGTATCGTCATTGCGAGGACAGAAAGGACGAAACAATCTCAGATGTTAGGAATAGGAATAGGTGTAGGAATAGAAAAATTGTTCATATTCATAATGCTAACTCATAAAAATGAGATTGCCACGCTCGGCTCCGCCTCGCTCGCAATAACAAAAATGCGTTTTCTGTGAACGGTTATGTTCTTTTTATTGCGTGTTGGATAGCATTTATAGCGGCTTTTCGGTCGCTTTGGCCGAAAATGGCATTTCCAGCCACAAGCGTGTCCGCACCGTAAGAAACAACAATAGGAGTGGTATTATGGTCTATTCCTCCGTCCACTTCAACTCTTATGTCATAACCGGTAATTTCTCTGACTTTTATGATTTTTTTCGCCGCTTCAGGTATAAATTTCTGGCCTCCAAAGCCGGGATGGACAGTCATTACGAGAATCATATCGAAATATTTTGCTACAGGTTCGATAGCTTCAACTGGAGTTTCCGGATTAAGACAAATTCCTGCTGAACAGCCCATGTTATGTAATTTATCAATAATCAAAATAGGGTCATCAACGACTTCAATATGAAATGTGATATTATCAGCGCCGGCTTTAGCAAAACTCTCGATATATTTTTCAGGCTCACTAATCATCAAGTGCGCATCGAAAATCAGGTCAGTTGTTTTTCTGATACTTGCAATTACCGGCGGGCCTATTGTAAGATTAGGTACGAAATGGCCGTCCATGACATCCAGATGTACCATCTTTACTCCGACAGATTTAACTTCCGCAATTTCCTGGCCGAGTTTAGCGAAATCAGAAGCTAATATAGATGGTGCAATTTCAATTGTGCCGGTTTTTGGTAAACGCAAGTTCAATCCTTTAAAAATTTATTTAAAATATTCCATATCCTCATATCCTGGGCCTCATCACAAAATACATCAGCCCATTTTTTGAGATAATTTATATCAAGTTTACCCTTATGCCGTAAAATGATGTTCTTTGCATCAAGCAGGTCTTTATCCCTGCCTGGGATAATCTTCAATAAAATCAGGTCTTCAGGTGTCGGGAAAAAAGCTTTTATACCATACAACTTAATTATTTCTTTCCT
The DNA here is from genome assembly GCA_964430845.1 of uncultured Pirellulales bacterium. GTDB lineage: Bacteria > Planctomycetota > Phycisphaerae > Sedimentisphaerales > Anaerobacaceae > JAFGPS01. The sequence continues at coordinate 3,688 of CAYSHS010000083.1, forward strand.
CTCGAACGCCGCTTTTTCAAAATCTGTTGAGGCAATAATAAAATCAATATGAAAAGCTCCGTAATTTATCTGAAAGGCACCGGTATGTTCTGCTTTCGTAAGGCACTGTTTTGATGTGAATTTAAATCCTTCTTTTTCAGCCTTATCCAAGAAAGCAGTAATATCGCTTGAGTCCAATTTTATATCAATGTCCACATCACCGGTAACTCTCGGCTCACCCAGAGTTCCGGCCGCAATACCTCCAATTACGATATACTTATATCGCTCTTTATTAAGAAACGTCACAACCTTCTTAAAGACATCTTCCAGCAAAATCATCAGATTGCTCGCTTTTTCTTAAGAAATTTTTTCAGGCAAACCGGCGTATCCTTACTAAAATTATTTCGCCACTCCCATATCAGCCTTGATGAAAGCATTTTTTCCTCTAAGTGCAGCGCATCTTTTGAGGATAGCCCTCTGAGCCAGCGTTCTTTTTGCCTGTCCTGAGCCTCAAACCTGCTTTTGTCCAGCAGACCTTTGTTTCCTTTGGTTTTTCCCATAAGAATTATTTCTCATCGAGTATTTCGATGCACTTAAATATTTTACCTTCAAGAAATTCAAGTGAAGCGCCGCCGCCTGTGGAGATATGACTAATCCTGTCTTCGAGGCCGAGTTGATTAACAGCACTAGCACTGTCACCTCCGCCTATGATGCTTGTAGCTCCCTTATCGGTCGCTTCAGCAACTGCCATAGCAACTTCTTTTGTACCTTTGTCGAAAGGCGGGATTTCAAAAACTCCCATCGGGCCGTTCCAGACGATAGTTTTGGCATCGACGATTTTTTCGGCATAGGTTTGAGCGGCAATCGGCCCAATATCCACAGCCATAAAACCTGGGTCTATGTCACCTACTGCTATGCGGTATTGCACCCCGGGCTTCAATTCACGAACTACATGGTGGTCAACAGGCAAAAGTACTTCGCAGTTTGCATCCGCCGCCTGCTTGAGCAGCTCCTGGCCTTTGTCGATAAAATCGACCTCACATAAACTCTTGCCAATTGTTTTCCCGTTTCCCTTGAGGAAAGTATAAGCCATAGCTCCGCCTATAATAATGCGGTCAACTTTCCCGATAAGATTTTCAATTACCCCGATTTTATCGGAGACCTTGGCGCCGCCCAATATAGCTACGAAAGGCTTGCCGGGATTGCTTAGAGCATCACCGAGAAATTTTAGCTCCTTCTCGATCAGGAAGCCGATTACTCTTGGTTTGCCTTCCATCAACATCGGAACGGTGTACATCGAAGCGTTGTCGCGGTGAGCCGTGCCGAAGGCATCGTCAACGTAAATGTCCGCTAACTCAGCAAGCTCTTTGGCAAAATTGTCTTTTGCCTCGCGAAGCTGCATGTCTTCTTTTGCCGCCTTGTCCTTTATCGTCTCCTCTTTATGGAAACGCAGGTTCTCAAGGAGCATGCAATCACCGGGTTTTAATGCCTGTTTTTCAGCTTTTGTCTGCGGACCTATGCAAGCATCGGCAAATACAATTTTTTTGCCTAACAATTCAGATAACTTTTTTGCCACAGGAGACAAAGAATACTTATCTTCTTTTATCCCCTTTGGTCTTCCAAGATGACTCATAAGAATTAGTGAGCCGCCGCCATCCAAGATTTTCTTTATTGTTGGCAGTGCCTTTACTATTCTGTCGTCACTTGTTATATTGCAGTTTTCATCGAGCGGGACATTAAAATCGCATCGCATCAGGACTTTCTTGCCCTTAACATCAATATCAGCTACAGTTTTTTTCGCCATATCATTTTTACCTTTAAAAGTAGGATGGGCTTTTTATTTATTACAGCTTAGCCATTTTTTCCATAATATCGACGCTTCTATTCGAGTAACCCCATTCATTGTCATACCAGCTTACTACTTTGACAGTTCTGTCTTTTACCATTGTGCAGAGCGAATCGAAAATACTCGAAGCCGGGTTATTCACAACGTCACTGCTGACGATAGGCTCATCGCAATAAACGAGAATGCCTTTCAAAGGTCCTTCTGCCGCTGCTTTTACAGCCGCGTTAACACTCTCTTTAGTAACATCTTTTTTGACATTTACAACGAGGTCAACAATGCTGCCAACCGGAACGGGAACGCGGATTGCAAAGCCATCCAGCTTGCCATCCAGCGCGGGAATGACCTTACCGATAGCTTTTGCGGCTCCTGTGCTTGTCGGAATAATATTCGCTGCCGCTGCTCTTGCGCGACGCAGGTCGGAGTGAATCATGTCTGCTACTCTCTGGTCGTTGGTATAAGCGTGTATAGTTGTCATAAAGCCGTTTTCGATACCGAAAGCATCATTAATGGCTTTTGCCAGGGGAGCCAGGCAGTTTGTCGTACAGCTTGCGTTGGATACGCATTTTACATCCGTGGTGAGCTTGTCGTCATTAACGCCTAATACTATTGTAGCATCAATTTCATCTTTTGCAGGAACGCTCAACATTACTCTGTCGGCGCCGGCTTTGATATGGTCAGCATAGCCGCCTTTTGGCGATAAAGCTGAACGGAAAATACCCGTCGATTCCAAAACTACTTTAACACCCATATCTTTCCAGGGAAGCTCGGCGGGATTTTTAACAGCAAGAACTTTAATATGCTTGCCGTTGATAATCAGTTCACCATCTCCGGCTTCGACTGTGCCTGACCATTTACCCATTACCGTATCATATTTGAAAAGATGGGCAAGGCTCTTGGCGTCCGAGAGGTCATTTATGGCGACCAGGTCCAGCTCGCCCTTTCTTTGCATAATTATTCTTGCTACTGCTCTTCCGATTCGTCCGAACCCGTTTATTGCCACCTTTGTTGCCATTTCAAATTTCTCCTTTATAAAAATTCGTCAATTTTCTTGTTTTTGACACTGATTTATATACCGCGAGCGACAAGCAAGCGGTTACGAATTGCGTTAATTTATAGAAATCCCCGCCCAATGTCAAGAATTTATTAAAATCTATCTGGGATTCGGATTATGAGTTTTTTCGTTGCTGGTTGCCGTTTTGGCAGATATAATGAGGATTTATATGATAAAAGTGATTCTATGACCTTTACGAGAAGGAGAAGATGCTCAACGAAGAGTTGAAGAAGACCAAGGAGCAGATGGAGGTGAATCGGGAGTTTCGGGGGGAGGAGTGAACGTGGGAGTTATTTATTGTGCCGCTTTCTTGACTGGCGCTGAGAAATTCAGGCCGTAGATCATCATAGGGTCGTATTTATTGTAGAGTTCGTTTCTTTCTTTTTCCGGGACATCGGCCATGGTCTTGGCTTTTGGGAAATCTCCTGGTCGCGGCAATAGATGAAGGCGGCGGTGGCGGTGATGAGCGCTTTGGCGGCATTATCATCCGGTGCGCTGGCTTTGCCATATAATCTGTTATTATCTTTGATAATATCTATTTCTCTATTTAATTCTTTATCCTTACCCGCACTAACTGATATTCCGCCAGGCACAAACAGCTTCGGCAGAATCAGCCCTGCACTTATGCGTGCACCTAGCTC
>CAYSHS010000083.1:7304-11456 GCA_964430845.1 uncultured Pirellulales bacterium
CAGGCACAAACAGCTTCGGCAGAATCAGCCCTGCACTTATGCGTGCACCTAGCTCGATGAATCCTCTCCTGGATGTTACTTCTATATCGCTCATCTTACTACAAAAGCATTCCTATGTCCCTTGTTTATCGTTACCTGTTGTAATAAAACTATCAAATTGAGTATTGTTTGTCAATAATATATTTTATTTCATATCAGGGATAATTTTCAAAATATTTCGGAATTAGCCAGACAATTAAACAGCATGTTTTTTAAGGCAATTGAGAGCGATTTCTTTGTCACTGAAATGGAATTTGGTTTTACCGATGATTTGGTAGTTTTCGTGTCCTTTGCCTGCAATCAGGACGATGTCATCTTTATCTGCGGCAGAGATGGCTGTTTCAATTGCCTTTTTTCTGTCGAGAATCACTTTTATAAAAGGTGGTTCGTGGCTCGTAGCTCGTGGCTCGAATTTCTCGAAACCGGTTATAATTTCATCGATAATCTTCTTCGGGTTTTCGGTTCTGGGATTGTCACTGGTAACGATAATATAATCAGCGAATTGCTCGACAACTCTTGCCATTCGGGGACGTTTCGTTTTGTCCCTGTCTCCGCCGCAGCCGAATATAACACGCAATCTTCCTTTACATAACGGCTTTAATATAGAAAGAACATTTTTCAAAGCATCGTCTGTGTGTGCGTAATCAATTAAAACAGAGAAGTTTCCATTCCAATCAACTTTTTCAAGTCTTCCCGGAATCAGTTTGAGAGCTGATAATCCCGCCGCAATCGTTTCCAAATCCAAGCCTGCGGCAAGACACAAGCCCGCCGCGGATAAATGATTACTTATGTTATAACGGCCTATTAGAGGAGTTTTTACAATTGCGGATCGCTCCATATAATTCAAAGTAAAAACTGTTCCGCCTACATCCATAGACTCGATGTTAGCAACGAGATTTGTTTCGTGGCATTGTAATTCATTCATGGGCTGGAAACCCATGATACTGTACCAAATGATTTTGGCTTTAGTTTTTTTTGCGATGTATTCTGATTCAGGCGATTCGGCGTTCAGGATTGCGAATGAATCAGGTGAAAGCGAAGTGAAAAGTTTTGTTTTTGCAGCGAGATAATCTTCCTTTGTCTTATGATAATCAAGATGGTCGCCGGTGAGATTTGTAAAAGCGGCGGCTTTGAAATTTATGCCTGCAAGCCTGTCCTGAGAAAGGGCATGACTGCTGGCTTCTGTTATCATGTATTTTGCGCAGTTTTTTACCATTTGAGCCTGGATTTCTGCGATAGTAAGGCAATCAGGAGTCGTAAGCGGAGAATCTGTATTTTTTCCTGAGCAGTCATCGTAGATAACGGTTCCGATAAGACCGCATTTTTCTCCTGCCTGCTGAACGCACGAGCGAACAAGATAAGTAACAGTAGTTTTTCCATTCGTGCCTGTTACAGCGAGATTGATTAATTTAGATGCGGGATTGCCTTTGGCAGCCTGAGCCAGAATCGCTGCCGCTCTGGTTGTATCTTCCACCGCAACTTTTTTGCAGCATGGGCTTCCAGCCCATGCATGCACGGGTAAGATGCCCGTGCTACATGGATTTTGCTCATGTACGATGTATTTGGCGCCGTTTGCAATAGCCTGGTCGATGAAATCGTGGCCGTCATAAATTGTGCCTTTGACGGCAACGAAGACATCACCACTCTTTACTGTACGAGAATCAGTACATATATTCGGCGGATTTTCCGAAGAAACAAGTTGTTTCAATTCATTAAAATTCATATTCTGCAATTGTAGCATGGGCATTCCATTCGACTTCGCTAAGGACAGGTCTGCCCATGTATTCGCGGGCAAGATACCAGCGATACGTTATTCTTTTCGGCACTTTTATTAATTTTAGTTGAATTATAAAATTTAACAACATCCGAATTATTCTGGCAAAAAAACCCTTTTCCGGTTTATAATTATATTATGAATTTTGAATTATATAAGATTCAGCAAAATTGAAGTTATATAGAATGAGGAATATGAATATGAAAAAGAAACTCTCAATCGTAATCTGCTTTTTATTAGCGGTATCTATTGTATCAAGCTGTAAGAATAAATCGGGTTCACAACAGCCGAAGGAACCGAATGTAGTTACAAAAAATATTGAGCCTTTGGAATCTGCTCCACCCGAATCGAAACCGATAATGGCAGAGAACCAGCCTGAACCTGCACCGCCGGAGACAAAGCCGATAACTACGGATTCGTTTGCTAAAGAGGATGATTCTAACGATACCGAATATTTCGCACTTTTAATGGATAATCATAAGGTTGGTTATGCGATACAGAAACGAGTAGTTGACGCGGAGAAAGTCAATACCTCAATCGAGCTTAGCATAACTCTCAGCAGAACAGGAATCCCGATCACGATTGAAACAACGTCATCCTCTACAGAAACAGTCGATGGCAAGCCTTTAAGTTTTGAAATCGGCCAAAACCTTGGCCTGCTTGGAACCAGTAAAACAGTTGGGACTATTGATCCAAATGGAGAGCTGATTGTAACAAGCGGCCAGCAGAAACAGGTGATGGATTGGCCTGAGGGAGCTTTGATGTCCGAGGGAATGAGGCTGCTGAATATTAAAAACGGTCTTAAAGAAGGCACCACGTATAAAGCAAAAATGTTCGAGCCAAGCACTTTGGCCGTATTCGTGGTCGATGTAAATGTAGGACCAAAACAGGATGTTGACCTGCTTGGCCGTGTGGTTAAGCTGACGGAAATTAAAACAAAAGCAAGCTCAGACCAGGTAGCTACAATCAATACCGATGAATTTTATGATGATAATATGAGACTCCAGAAAAGCATTACTCCTGTGATGGGCTTCGTTATTGAGCAGGTGGCTTGCAGTAAAGAATTCGCAATGGGTCAAAATGATGTTTATGAAGTAGTTGACAAGATGTTCCTTGCCAGTCCTGTTCCAATTAATAATATAAGCTCAGTCAAATCGATAACTTATCACATAACAAAGACGGCGGCGGATGCTAATTTGACTTTTCCCTCGACTGACAATCAAAAGGTTCAAAAGTTAAGCGATGGCAACATAATACTTATAATTGAACCACTGAATATGCCGAAAGGCGTTAAGTTCCCATATAAAGGCACTGATCCGGTTGCCCTGGAAGCTCTAAAGCCAACAAGGTATGTCGAGAGCGACGATAAGATTATTCAAGACCTTGCGAAGAAAGCTATCGGAAACACAACAGATATTGCAGAAGCTGCTCGAAAAATCGAGAGCTTCGTAGCCAGCTATATTTCAAATAAGAGCTTATCAGTTGGCTATGCTTCCGCGACAGAAGTTGCCGTCAGCAAGCAGGGAGATTGCACAGAACATGCTGTATTGACAGCAGCACTTTGCCGGGCAGTCGGGATTCCTGCACAGGTTGTTTCTGGTCTGGCTTATGTTTCACAATGGCACACTGTAAGCAATGGTTTTGGCGGTCACGCATGGACACAGGTGTATATTGGTGATAAATGGTACAACATCGATGCGGCTTTTAAAAGCGCCGGATTAGGAGGCTTCGACGCAGGTCATATCGCTCTATCCATTGGCAATGGAAACCCGGAAGATTTCCTGAATATCATCAATACGCTTGGACAATTCAAGATTGAAAAAATTGAAATAAAAAAATAAGAATTGTAGCATGGGCATCCCATTCGACTTCGCCCAGGAGCATGCATGGGCAAGATGCCCATGCTACAAAGTCTGTTTATTCGACTTGAATATCGACGAGATTGAACTCGACGGTGGAGTTCCCGTTAAAGTTATTTATCTGCGGCTGATAAGCAACATCGAAAAATTCGTACTCGAGCAGCTTTTTTTCAAATTTTCCAAATCTGAATCCTATACCGCGAAGCGTTGCGGTATTATCACTTATCACAAGCTGGAGATGGTCGCCATTTGTTCCCACTCTTTTTGGGTGTGCGGCGAGGCGAACACCTTTTGTTGCGAAAACAGGCTCGGGATTTCCCTCTCCGAACGGGCCAAGTAACTGTAATTCTCTTACGGTTTCCAGCCTGAATTTGTTTAAAGGTACAACGGCTTCGATTTCGAGCTTGGAAATAATGTCGCTTTCGTCCAGATTTTCCTTAGCATACGACTCGAAATCTTCTGTGAATTGCTCAATTTTCG
>CAYSHS010000084.1:0-11357 GCA_964430845.1 uncultured Pirellulales bacterium
GGGTATGGGTAATGTTCCAACAAAAGAAATGTTGCAAAAACTAGAAAAAGCAGGCTGGCTGGAACATCGCAATGAAGGGAAAACGTATGTCTATTTTCCGACTCGCAGCCGCGAGGAAGCCGGGGCAAAATCCGTGCGTAAATTCATCGAGCGAACATTCAACGGCAACGCCCTGCTTATGTTTCAGCATCTTATGAAACAAAGTAAGCTCAGTAACGATGAGCTTGTCGAATTACGAAAAATGATTGACGATAAAAGGAAAGGAAATAAAAAATGATTAGCGAGATATCCTCAGTCGATTCGATATTGCGGACGATAATCTGGCAAAGCACACTTTTTCTTTTAGCCGGATTGGTTTTGAGTTATGTGTTCAGAAATCATTCTGCACGAGCGCATAGAATTTTACTGCTATCGATAATTGCATCAGTTCTTGTGCCTGTAATGACAATATTTGTAAAGCACCTTGGTCTTGGATTATTCGAGGCCAGGCCTGCCGTAGCTCAAGCCACAATCGAAGAACCACAAATTGAAATTTCTACTGAACCATTTATCTTTGCACCGACTCAAATGCTTTCGCAGCCGGAAGTTCCAGTAGAAAATGCAACTCTGTTTGAGCCAGTACAGGAAATTACAGAAGTTCCTTCTGTCACGAGTAAATTTATTCAACAACATTGGCGATTGATTTTGATAATAAGTTGGGCCGTTATAAGTTTTGTTTTAGCGGCAAGACTTATTATTACATTCGTATTGGGTATGAATCTTCTTAGAAAAGCAGAGCCGTACAATTGCGAAAAAATTACAGGAGCATTAAATAACGCGAAATCAAAACTTGGAATTCACAAAGAAGTAATAATTTACGCAAGCAAAAACATTAAAAGCCCTGTCATTTGGTGCTGGCGAAGCAAACCCGCCCTTTTAGTTCCCCAAAACGCAGGACGATTTCATAACAGAATCGACTGGACAGGCATATTATGTCACGAGCTTGCACATTGGAAAAGACGGGATCATATTTGCGGCCTTATAGCAGAACTCGTGACCTGCATACTTCCATGGAATATTATTCTATGGCTGGTAAAAACGCGTATGATTAATTTAAGCGAACATGCCTGCGATGATTGGGTAATAGCGACGATAAAAACCGGCACAGATTACGCTGAATCATTGCTCGATTTAACTCCCGGCGGACAAATGGCTTTCGTTCCCGCGGTAGTACGTGACAAAAGCGGATTGGCACAAAGAGTGAAAAGAATTCTCAAAGACAGTTGCGGCAATCCCAAAACAGGTTTTCTCTGGGCGATATCAGTCTGTATAATCGCGTGTTTCGTAGCAGTCACCGTAGCATTCGCTCAAACAAGACCCGCAAGAACAACATCCATTAACAATGTGAATGATAACAATATTATAACATCATCAGATATTGGAGATAATGATCCGGTAACAACAAAGATTTATATTTTAAAATACAGTTCACCAGAACAAATAGCTCAAAAAATAGAACCATTACTCAGTGACAAAGGTTATTTGAAAGCTGATGAAACTACCGGAAGTCTTATTGTAATAGATAAAAACAGTGTTCTTCCGAAAATTGAAAAAGTAATCAGCGATCTTGATAAAGAGCCGGAGCCTGAAATTCATGAACAAATATTCGAAGTTAAAAGCAGAGAACCATATGAAATCGTACAAATTCTGCAAATTCTTCTAAAAGATAGAATAAGTACAAATCAAATTACGTTACTTCCTTTTGTGGTTACACATCAAATTGATAAAAACTGGATAATGGTAAAAGCATCTTCAGAAGATATGATGTTTATTCAAAGCTGGATAGCAAAACTCGACCGCAAGGATTCGTATCTGCCTGACGGCTGGGATTTGTATTATGATAACGGCATAACACCTGAACGTGGAAAAAGCTGGCCGGCAAACATGGCTGAAAATCTTGCGTCACTGGAAATCTTGCCAAGACCGATATACGTGAAAGATGAAAGCTGGAAAAACGAAAGGTTCGTATTCAGAATTTATTCGCTCGATGGAACAGAAATAGGTAATCTAATGGTAAGACCTGAACCTGAAATGAAGGAAATGAGCAGCAAAATATTACAACCCGGCACATATCTGCTTAAATACGAAAGGGAATATAAAGAGCCTAAAAAAGTTTACGATATGTATTGCAATTCGATTTTATTGGATATTCGACAGGCAGGAATGTATAAACTATATTTTTCACCAAAATTAGGTTACGGCGAAATATCCGGCTCGTCAGACGGATGCTATGCCGTAAATTTTGAGAAAGTTGATTCCAGTCTTCCATTATGGGGACTTGCATATATAAATCGTGAAAAGGAATACGACATAAATGGCTTGCCGGACGGCACGTATCGGCTCAGCGCGGTTTCACAACAAAACAATGGCAACGTAATTGTAAGTCAGTCACAGGTCACAATTGAAAACGGCTCGAAGGTCACAGAAAATGTCGCCCCGCCGCCAAAAGGAAATTGCTCGCTGACAGGTTCTATACTTGGCAAGAAAAATACATATACGGTAGGAAAAACAAACCCAACTCAAAAAGTGGGAGAATGGTTCGTTCTGCTTCGTAATCACGGAAGCGGCCAAATTACAACTTTGAAAGCATATGAAGCACGAAGTATGGATTCATTATATGTAATTCGCGGCAGTGAAAATATCGTGCAGGAAAATTCCGAAAAAGCGAATTTTAAAATACAGGGAATCTATCCTGGCACTTATACCGTCACGGTCGTCGAAGATCCGTTTTATGATGGTTTCACAATCATACGCCAGCAATCCAAAACAATAACCATAAATCCGGAACAGGAGGCTACATTGGATTTCGATTTGAGAGATACTAAAGAGCAAGCCGAACTACCGAATCAGAATATTTATACAAATAGAATGCAAACCATTTTATCTGATTCATTTATATCTACTGATTTTTCACAAATGGATATCAATGATATCATCAAAACAATAATAGATTGTACTGGTAAAGCTGTTATTCCATCAAAAGAAGCAATGAATCTTCAACTTAAGATATTTACACCAATCCATATGCGTAAAAGTGAAGCATTAAAACTTTTATATAAAGCAATGAGAGAAAACGGTTTTATAGCAGCAGAAAAAGATAACATAATTTATATCAAACCTGCACAATCGGATCCGGGACTACCTATCCTTACCTTGAAACAGGATGAATCTCTTGAGAATTTACAGGATAAAGACCAGATAGTTAAAAAAATATATAAGCTTAAATATTACAACGTATCAGAAATGGGACAAATAATACTTCCATTTCTTGATTCTAATGGATATTTAATGGCCGACGAAAGCACTAATACTATGATGGTTATGGATACTGTCAAAACATTAATACGTATTGAACAGATAATTAAGCAATATGATGTACCTGAGAAAAATATGTTAACTCGAATTTTTCAATTCAAATACTCCTTTGCGGACAAAATAGCAGAGACGGTCAATAAGATTCTCCAACTTGAAATCAGCCCATTATCATCAGAGATAACTTTAGTTCCTGAAATGAAAAACAATATGTTGATTGTCAGAACAGGTTCTGAAAATATGGAAATGATTGAAAACCTGCTTGCGATACTTGATACACCGGAAAAGGCCGCTGTTTCCAATGAAATTAAAACTACAAGCAATATTAGAGGTTTAAGTGACACTGATTTTGATAAGATAACTAAATTACTTGGAATTCTTTTTAATGATAAAATTGATACAAAAATCAATGCCGAAGGTGCAGAAAAAATACTTTCAATTACCGCATCACCATCTGATAATTCCAAGATAGGAAAGCTTATCGAATGGTATCTTGCAACATTTATAAAGAAAAATGAAAATAATTCCGATTCTGAAAACGATGCTGAACAGATAGGTCCGCCTTCAAATGAGTTTATTCTCGAGACTTCTCCAGAACCTCGATCTACAGATCGAAATCCTGCAACGCATCAGGAACCTAATAGAACAATCCAAAATCAATTTCCGGAAAGTAACTGGAGCTTAAGTGCTCCTATTATTAAAACAGAAAAGCTTGAACAAATAGAAATAGAAAAGCTTGTTAAAGAATTAAAGAAGATTTACACAGAAGACAAGAATTATGAAACAATAGTAGTAAAATATAGCGATGTGAATGAATTAGCCGCTAATATAATAACAATATTAGATAGTTCAGGTGTAGACTTTTCGAGAAACATTTCCATCATGCCGCTTACGCAATCAAAACAGCTTATCATCTATGGAAAGAAAGAATATAGGGACATTATCAGAAATATTATCGCGGAGATTGACGTACCAAATACTCAACTGCAAAGAAAAGTTTATAAGCTTCAATATGCAAATGTAAAAGATGTTAAAGATAAACTGGATGAACTATTCGGGGACAGCAGCACACCAGAAGAAAGCAAGCAAAAGACCATATCAAAAGATACGTTAATAACAGTCGCATATCCATCGCTGAAACAGATTGTCGTCATGGCTTCGATAGAAAAGATGAAAGAAATAGAAAAACTGATTAAAGAATGGGACTCGCCTGTTATGCTTTCACCAATCTATCCAAGGATATATACAATGAATCATGTTGACGCAAAAGAAATTGCCGATTTCCTTTCATCAATTTTCAGCAGTTCAAGTGAATCTGGTGATAATTTAACTATTGACACTTTAAAACAGAATCCTCTTATCGCAATGTATAAAGGCAAAATTACTATCATATACATACCTGATACTAAAAAGATATTAGCTGATAGTCAAATAGTCGAAGGCTATCAGCTTATAGATGCAATAATTAAAGAAATCGACAAAACAGAATTCGTCCCGTTTGATAAGGATAAGGCATACGACAAAATACTGGAGAATCTCAACAATATCGAAGAATCATTAAAAGCGGGAAAACTAAAATGAGCTGATATTAATGTAAACCTGGAGATAAAAATGAAGCAGTTAGTGCCTGAATACAAACATAAGAATAATTATTATAAGAAAAACCGCCGCGACGGCGCTAAGGATTAAAATGGCTGTGCGGTATTGAGCTATTGTCTGTTCAGCATAGACACCTTCGTCTTCTTCAACTTTTTCTCCCTCTTCCAGCGATTCAAGCTCCGTCACATCGAATTTCCTGTGTGCCTGTAACGGCGGCTTGCCTTCGCGAAGAGCTTCCAAATCAGCCAAAAGCTCTTCGACGTTTTTGTACCTGTTTTCCCTGTCCTTGGCCATCATAATCTCGATGACTTCTGAAACTCCCGCCGAAAGAGCGGTATTTATATGGTCCGGCGGGATAAGTTTTTCCTTGAGATGCTTTCTCATAACATCCGCGGAATTATCAGCCATGAAAGGCACGCGGCCGGTTACCATGTGATAGAAAGTAGCACCAAGGCCGTAAATATCGGCTCGGCCGTCAATATCGATTTTGCCGCGAATTTGCTCCGGGGATATATAGTAAGGCGTACCGTATGCCTTGCCTTCCTCACTTTGTGCTGCTTCGATATCCGACATCCCGCGAGCCAGACCCATATCAGCGAGCTTCACTACCCCATTGGTGTTTATCATTATATTCTTGGGCTTGACGTCACGGTGAATCAGGTTGCAGGCATGTGCGTGCTCAAGGGCATGAGCAACCTGGATTATTATTTCCAGCGCCTCGGACTCGGGGAAAATCTGGCCTGCGGACAAGTCGTCGGAAATAGTCTTGCCCTCGACATATTCCATTACGAAATAGTGGTATCCTCCTGCTTCTCCGACGTCGATGGCCTGCACAATATTCGGATGGTTTAGCCTGCCTGCGGCCTGACCTTCCTTATAAAAACGCTCGACGTATTCGGGATTCTCACTGAAACGCTTGGGCAGAATCTTTATCGCAACTATGCGATTGAGGCTCAACTGCCTGGCTTTATAAACAATCGCCATCGCCCCGGCGCCGAGCTTGCCGAGAATTTTGTAGCCTGGAATCTGGTGTGCCGCTGCTTTGCTTTCCTTTATGCTCGACTTGAGCCGATGAGCCTGGCTGGCAGTTATAAAACCAAGCTCTATCATAAGGTCCTGGAGAACTACAGGATCGGTTTTCCGGCGGGTTTCCATCTGCTTGAGCGAGTGCCTAAGCTCATCATCGGTGCAAAGACCCTGCTCAATTGCCATTTTGCCGAATAAAGTATCGTAGTTAGTTTCGTTTGTCATTGGCCCTACTTCAAATGATCACAAAAACTATTATCAACCAATCCTTCGTTTTTTCATGACCCGATTACTTTAATATTGCGATAATTATGAGACTATTATAAACAATGTCAAAGAAAATTTGAAGTTTATTTTTGGAAAAGGGCAAAATTACCTATCCACCCAGTTGCTCCAAATATATTTTCTCATCATTTGGGACCAGGAACTGTCTTCTCAACTTCAAGTGGTGCTTCAAGAATAACAGTTGTTCCACATCCAGGTACAGATTCAATTTCGAGACTTCCGCCAACATAACCAAGACTTTCGCGTATGCTGAAAAGTCCGAATCCGCCTGAACCATTCTCATAATTATGCGGCTTTAACGTTTCGAATCCCGCACCGACATCCCTGATTTTAACCTGAATGTGATTATTGAGACGTTTTATAGTTACTGTTATGTGTTTTGCATTTGCGTGTTTTACAACATTGACCAAAAGCTCGCGAACGGCACGAAACAAGAGCACCTGCATATCTTGTGCAAGTGGTTTCGACAGACCATCGTCCTTAAATTCCGTAAAAATGCCGTGCTTCTTTTGTATATTTTCTGTGAGCCATTCCGCAGCACGTACAAAACCAAGGTCGTAGAGTATAGGCACACTAAACTCTGATGTCAGCGACCTGATATTTTTGATTGTCGAGTGAATAAGATTGCTGATTTCACCCAGTGCGCCGTTATCCCGAAACGAGACGGATGAGTTGGACAAGGATTCCAACCTCATTTTTGCAATAATCAGGTTCTGCGCAATATTATCATGTACATCAACAGCAACTTTCCTGCGGACTCGTTCTTCAGAGAGTGACAGTTCCAAAGAAAGGCGTCTTAACTGGTCCTGGTAGTCTAAAAGCTTTTCAACTATTTTGCGATTGGATATGTCTATAACAGCGATGCGGCAATAGGAAGCTTTGCCTTGGCAATCACATACCGGTTCAATAAGAAGTTCAGCGTAAAATTGCCCTTTTCCTTTGCAAAACATTTTCAAATCACACTGCCTGTAGGTTGCTGTTTTGAAAACTTCATGACGATTCAGGTAAAATTTGTCCTTGTCTTCTTTGCAGATGAACAGAGAAAAAGGTTTTTGGAGTATAAAACTTCTTTCTATCCCCACCATCGAAGCGCCGGTAAGATTAACTTGCGAAATGCACCCTTTTGTATCGAGGACAAAATAACCAACCGGAGCAAAATCAAATAAATCGCTATATTGATTGCGGGACTCCTCAAGCTCGATCTGGGCTTTGCGTAGCTCTTCGTTCTGCATTTCAAGCTCAATCTGGTGGATGCGCAGCTCGTTGACTGTTTTAAGAACATCCTCTTCGCTCATATTTTCAATAGACAACTTTTCCAGCCTAAGTCCATGTTCAGCCTTCCTGCGAAGCTCGGCAAAGTCATTATTTCCATTTGTTTCTTTATCCTTAATCATAACAACTCTCCAATTTTAGCTTTCTCATTTTAAAATCTTTTTCATGTTACATCTTCAATCGCCAGGAGAATCAGTTCTGACTTTTTGACTTTCTGTTGTACGCGCCTGGCGTTTAGAATCATTTTTCTTTTACCGAAACCCGGAAATTCGTGCTCGACCTCCAAACCCTCGAAAGATGTATTTTGGGGCAGGATGTCCTCCAAAAGCTTTCTCAATTGCGGGATGTCCCACTGCCTGTTTCCGAGATTATATATGAATTTTTCTATCGTATCCTCGGGTTTAGTCCCGAAGTTTCGATAAAAAGCGTTATTGGCGGAGACAACCTTCAGGTCTTTGTTCAGGATAAGCAAAGGCTCTCGAATAGTCTCGACTATACTCTCAGCGTATTCCTGTGCATCTTTTTCCCGGCTAATATCAAAAAAAGTGATTACCACGCCGTCAATAATATTCTCCATTGTCCTATATGGAGCTATGCGAACATGCAGCCATGTGCCGTCTTTGGTTCGCACTTCATGCTCGATATTGACGAGATTATCCAGCACTTTTTGAGTATCCTGTTCGAGGTTTTCGTAATCGAGCTTGTTGACAATATGATCCAGAGGTCTTCCTGTATCTGATTCGATAAATTTGAACAGACTCCTGGATTCAGGGGTAAATCGCTTAATTTTAAGCTCGGTATCGAGAAATATAGTCGCGATATTTGTACTGGCAAGCAGGTTGTTGAGGTCGTCATTTGCATGTGCCAGCTCTTCAATCTTGTTCTGGTGCTCGGAATTGACTGTGCGAAGCTCCTCATTGGTTGACTGCAATTCCTCTCTCGATGTCTCAAGCTCCTCGTTGGTGGACTGAAGCTCTTCGTTAGTCGATTGAAGCTCCTCGTTCGAGCTTTTAAGCTCCTCGTTGCTGGTCTCAAGCTCCTCGATTGTAGTCTGAAGGTACTCTTTTGTGGATGAAAGCTCCTGTTCGAGAGCTTTGACCCGAGACTCATCCTGCTTATTGTCTTCTTTTTTTTCATCGGGTTTTTTCTCATTTTTTTCCGATTTGGATTTAATATCGAAGATAATCATGAACCGTTTTTCTTTGATATCAGGCTCATTAACAGGCCTGGCTATAATATTAAAATGCAGAATCTCGCCATCGTGTTTTATATGCAGCTCATTACTTGTTATAGTTTGGCCCTCACGCTCTGCTTTGTGAAGGGCAATACTGAGACTAAAATGAATTTCCTTCCTTACCATTTTGAGAATATTTGTGGTCGGCTCTCCTGCCGGTATCGAAAGAAACGGGCTTGTATTTCCGCTAAAATAGATAATATCGTATTTCTCGTTCAGGAACACGCAGGGCAATGAGTATTCATCCAGAATTAGTTTTTCCGCTAATTGGTTAATATTTGTTAAACTCTTGTGTTGTCCGGTATATGAGGGATTTTTTTCCTCGTACTCTACAGGCATGAGCATTAGTGTATGTTCGTGAGCTTTTAAAATCACCTGTTTTCGCTTGAATAACCTCTGTTTGTTATCGACAGGCGAAAATAAATCTGTGTACTGGCCTATAGTCTCGCTTGTACCGAGAAACAAAAAACCATTGGAATTGAGAGTGTAATGGAACATGGATATGACTTTCTTCTGCAGGTCGGAGTTCATGTAGATAAGCACGTTGCGGCAGCAAATCAGGTCAAGTTTTGAAAAAGGAGGGTCCTTAATCAAATCCTGCTTTGCGAAAACCAGCTTTTCGCGAATCGATTCCTTTATTTTATAGCTGCTGTCGAACCGGTTAAAAAACCTGTCGAGACGTGCCTTGGGGACATCAGCCGTTATACCGTCAGGGTATCTTCCATACCTGGCGATATCAATAGAATCATTGTCAACATCAGTGGCAAATATCTGGAAATCGCGATTGCGTTCCAGCTTACTTACCGCTTCTTCCAAAAGGATAGCAACTGAATAAGCCTCCTCCCCGGTGGCGCAGCCTGGTATCCAGACGCGTATATTTGAATTGGCAGTTTTGCCGCGGACAATTTCATTTATCGCTTTTTCATTCAAAGCTTTAAAAGCCTCCGGATCGCGGAAGAAATTCGTTACCGTGATTATCATGTCCTTGAAAAGCATCTTTACTTCTTTTCTGTCTTCCGAGAGAAACCTGATATAATCGTTTATTTCTGATATTTTATGTACCGCCATTCGTCTTTCAATCCGCCTGCGGATAGTATTTCGCTTGTAGTTCGAGAAATCATGACCGGTAGAAGCACGAATTAATTTGAATATCTTAAGGAGTATTTTTTCAAATTTATCTTCCTCTCTGGCAGGTTTGCGGGATTTTTCGAGGTAAGGATGTTTGATATACCGCATCAGCTCATCGGGCATCTTCTCGACAGGCAGGATAAAATCTATAAGACCTGTATCGATAGCATTTGCAGGCATAGCGGGATACTTGGCCTGTTTCTCGTCCTGCGCCATAGCCATTCCGCCTGCCGCTTTGACGTCTTTTATTCCGAGAGTGCCATCAGTGCCCGTTCCTGAAAGAATTATGCAAATGGCACGCTCTCCCTTTTCTCTTGCAAGAGACCTGAAGAAAAAATCAATTGGCAGCCTGACTCCCAGACTGCTTGTGGATTCTCCGCAATAGAGCTTTCCATTATCGATAGTAATATCCTGGTGAGGCGGATTAATATAAATACAGTCAGGCTGAATCTTCATGCCGTCTTCGATTTCACTCACATGAAGCTCAGTATATTTGCTAAGCAGAGAAAGCAAGATGCTTTTAGGCTCTGTGGCGCGATGCTGAATTATCACGAAAGCCATGTTGCAGCCGGGCTTTATATGAACAAGCAAGCCTTCGAGAGCTTCGAGACCGCCCGCTGAGGCGCCGATGCCGACAATAGGAAAACCTGTATTAATAATGCTTTTTGAAGTGCCTGCCTGGGAAACTTCTTTCTTGATATGTTTTTTTTCCGTTTTATTCCCGGTTACGGATTTTTTCTCGGAATGTTTCTTGGCTGCCATTTTGCTCTTCCTTTAGTGAAATTTTCGTAAAAACAGGACAAAAAAAAACACTCATCCTTATTCTTTGCAAAAAATTAATATACGCCTTTACAGGAAGGATAGCAATCGAAATATATTCAAAATTGGCAATCAGCTTTTAAAGAAAATGAGCATTGTTAGTTACTCAAGTGCTCCTGTGCCCAGATTGCTATTGCAGAGCCTGTTAGAAGAATTGCACCGGACAATAATTGCGGGATGTTCATCGATTCTTTGAAAACAATATGTGAGATCGCAAGGACAAGAAAAGGCTGTGCCAGCAGAAGCAGTGAAGGTATAGTCGCCCCGATTCGTCTCATAGCTGCGTAATACAGCGTATGACCCAATGCAATCCCTGTTATAGAAGAAATTATCACACATTCCCATTGCCACGCATTAAGTGCAAGACTGCTTTTAACATCGCCGAATGTAAACGCCAGGACTGCAAGCCCAAGAGTTGTGTATATGCTAATTACGGAAAACGCCTGACGCGAGTCGTTTTTCTTAAAAACAATTTTTGCTGAAATCGCGTAAACAGCGAAAGCCAGGCTTGCTCCGAGGGCAAGAAATATACCTGTTATTGTTTTGGCCGCTGCAAAATCTTTTTTGTAATACATTACGCCTGTTACTCCTGCAACAGATAAAATCATACCGAGCCAGAAACGTTTGCTTTTTACAAGCGGCC
>CAYSHS010000085.1:0-3873 GCA_964430845.1 uncultured Pirellulales bacterium
TGCATGATACCATTCTCCAGCTTCAACAGCATCACTGATAGCGGCATAACCGCCGCCAAGGTTAAATCCAACTTGTCCAGAGCCATTAAGAGTTAATTGCCACAGTACAGTACCAGTAGCCTCTGCAACAGCTTTACCAACAATACATTGGAAGCCGCCTATTGTTTCAACTTTAAACCAGGCTGCTACTGTCATTATGTCATCGCTCTCTGATGGATTGAATGTTCCACAATTGACGTAATTACCTGCCGTCGCCGGAAAATCAAGACCTGTACCAAAGCCTGGCGCTCCCTCTACCCATTCAAGGGTACCAATTATTGTACCCTTATGACCATTACCAGAGGCATCCGCGACTACTGTACCGGAGCCTTCATTCATCGGGTAATAAGCAACAGGTGCATCGAGCGCTGATGCGATATTTACTATGCAGGCAATAGAAATGAAACAACCTATTAAAACGAATTTTTTAAACATAATATACCTCCTTTTAATAAATTAATAAAAAAGTTTATTGAAAAAATTTTTTCTGACTTATCAAAACAAATCTGCCCAAGATAATATTTTCTGAATTGCCCTCCTTTCCTGCTCATTAGTGATTTTTAAAGTAAATAAATACCAAGAAATCCCAATAAGCTAAAATTATTTGGTTAGAAACTCACTTGTTGTATTTTCAAATAATCGTTTTACAAATTTTTTGCTTGTAAATCTATACATACTTACTCAATATTATTAATATCAGAAAAATTTTTTATAGTCAAGAAAAATCTTCTTTTTTCCAAAAAATGAATGCAACTCTCTCTTTTTTTACGAGATTTTTAGTATAATGTATTGACAGCTACCATATAATACTATATAGTATATAATTATAATATGGAAGCTAAATTTTTCGATAACTGGTCAACACAGCTTAGAAAGGGCATTCTCGAACTATGCATCCTTAATTCGATAAAAGACAGGAGTCTTTATGGGTATGATATTGTTCGCACACTGAAAGTTATTCCAGGTCTGGTAATAAGCGAGGGTACAATTTACCCTATTCTCAGCAGGCTCAAGCGAGAGGATTTTGTTCAGACTACGGTAAAAGAGTCTTCCGAGGGTCCTGCGCGGAAGTATTACGAATTGACCCCAAAGGGACTGCAAATTCTTCAGAACATGAACGATTACTGGCAGGACGTTAAAAATGGAACAGATTCATTAAAGGTAGAATAACCATAATACCAAAATTCTCTAATTTTAACTGAATTTTTGCAAAAATCTAATTTTAACACATATTTTTCAAAAAATACGTTGACTAAAAAATGTTAATGTGGTATAATTAGATAAAATAGGTAATGGTGTTCTATTAGGACATGCTATTTAATAAATAGTTAAGGCTTGAAAAAAAGAGGAAATATTAGAGGCACATATTTTTATCTTTAGCCTTGAATTACGGTAAATTACTGAAAGAATTGTTTTTTGAATCTGAGAAAACGATAGAATTATTGGAGATAGTGATGAAAAAATTAGGAAGCCTTATAATCGTCTCTGCGATATTTGTTAATTTTGGCGGCTCAGCCGCATTGGCGAATTTGACAAACGGCAGTTTCGAACTTGGAACGAATCCCGGCTCATACGCAACACTTAATCCCGGAAGCACGAATATCACAGGCTGGACAATAACCGGTCAAATTGACTATATAGGCACATACTGGCAGGCTTCCGATGGGAGCAGGTCTATAGACCTGTCAGGAGGCTCAGCAGGTAGTATCGAACAGGTCATAGGTACGAATCCGGGTACAACTTACTTCGTCAGTTTTGACATGGCTGGTAATCCCGACGACTCACCAGCTATTAAACAATTACTCGTCGAGGCTGTTGGTATCGACTCTCAGTCTTTTAGTTTTGACACTACCGGCTTGACAAAATCGAACATGGGCTGGCAATCAAAGCAGTGGTCATTTATTGCAACCTCAACTACGACAACGCTAAAGTTCACATCGCTGGTTAGCGGAGCCTACGGCCCGGCACTCGATAATATCTCAGTTATTCCAGCTCCCGGTGCGATTATTTTATGCAGCATTGGTGCATGTGCAGTTGGCTGGATTCGCAGACGCCGAACACTATAATAATATTAAATGTAATATAAAGTTTCTTTAGTTTCTCACATCCTTACTGTCTCAAGCTGCAGTTCCAGTTTATGTAACAGGAGTTTTGCAAAAGTTCAGTTATATAAATCAATTCGATCTTGATTGATAATATTTAATAAGGTATAGTTTCAGGTTGCTAATTCAGGTTATTTGAGTAAGGAGACTCGTGTCGTTATATTTTAGGTCAATTTGCAGCAGCAGCAATGGAAATTGCCTTGCTTTGTGGTCAGAAAATACAAAGATACTCATCGACTGCGGCTTATCTTCCATGAAGAGAACCCGGCAAGCGCTTAATTCCCTCTTCGATAATCCTGTACAGGTGGATTCTATTTTATTGACTCATAATCATTCCGACCATATTTCATATTACCCTCTGAGAGCTCTTGAAGAGCTTGGAATAACTGTTCGTCTGCACAATGATTGTGTTGACCAGCTTAAAGAAAAGCACAGCAACGGGTATGGACTTAACAGGCTGAATATCAAGCCATTTAAGAACAAGAAGTTCGCTGTGGGAGAGTTCTCAATAAAGCCTTTTAAAGTAAGCCATAGTCCCGGCTATCCGACTTATGGTTTTCAGATTGCCTGCCAGGATAAAAAAATCGTCATAGCGACTGATTTCTTCGAATGGGAAAATGTTTTCGAGTATTTCATCGATGCCGATTTTATTTTCGTCGAGTCAAATCATAATTTGGAATTACTGGAACAGTTTTATAATCCCAACAGCCAGTTCCACATGCCCAATCCACAGGCGGGAAAGCTGCTGCTCAATACAATTTGTGAAAGCAGAAAGTCTCCCTTAACAGTTATGCTCGGACATATCAGCAGCCAGAGAAACGAGCGTGATTTAGCTCACCAAGAGACTGTTTCTGTTTTTGAACGAGCGGGAAAGCAAATCGATTTTGAGCTTCTCACAGCCCCGCTGAGGGAATGCAGCGAGTTAATTGAAATATAATATAAAAATCCTAAGCACTAAATCCTAAATACTAAATAAATATAAAATTCCAAAGTCTAAAACATTTATTATTGGGAATTTGAAATTGCTTAGGATTTAGAATTTCTTATTAAGCATTTATTAATTGTATATTATAAAAATGCACAGAAATATACGAAGACATTTTATTGGATTTACTCTGATTGAGCTGCTCGTTGTTATAGCAATTATCGCTTTGCTTTTGTCTATTCTCATGCCTTCTCTGAGGAAAGCGAAAACAATGGCGGTTCGTCTCAAGTGTACCCATAATCTCAAGCAGATTGACTTGGCGATGAACCTGTATCTAAACTGCAATGACAATACATATCCCTGTGCAGAGGACCCATCGCAGGCAGGGTACTGGCTTTGGATGGGTCGCGGCTGGAGGCCTTTTCTTGAGCCGCAATTAGGCGGAAACATCGATGCTAATAATCCTTCGGTATTATTCTGTCCCCAGGATAAAACAGCAAAGGAAAAATACGAGTCAACAAGCTATTCATATTCGATGTCTTTTTACCACAGTCCCGAGCAGATAGATTCTTTGAACAGCTCTGAGCAGACTTATAAAAATCCTTTATCTTCTGTTCGTCAAAAAGATTTGAATGTCGCTAAGCCTTCAGGAAAAATTATTATCGGGGAATGGTTAAGCAATCATTCACCTGTAGATGGTGACGCTGGATGGTGGTGCTGGCAAGGCTCGAGGAATTATCTTTTTGTTGACGGGCACGTCGATATGTTTGAAGCCAGAAAGATTCGTCCTGCACGAGATGGATTTCC
>CAYSHS010000085.1:3973-11315 GCA_964430845.1 uncultured Pirellulales bacterium
AGCAGCTCAATTAGAGTAAAACCTTCATTGTATTTCTTATGCAGCATTTTATATCTCTTTAATACTTTGCCCGAAGCCAGCTTGCCGAACAGATTTCATTGGAGTTTTTGAACACTTTTACAGTAACCCTGACAAAATTTGTACTGTGGGGGCTTACGACCTGCTCGAAATTAGAAGGGTTGACATTTTCGACTATTACCTGCTGACTGAACGATGCGAAATTATTCAGGGTATTTCTGCCTGCGTCAATCGGCGGTGAAAAACTCTGATTATCAAAATCGTCCAGGTCGTCGTAGCCGGTCAGCGTTTCGCCGGTTTCAGGTCCGAAAGTCGCGGTTCCGGTTTGCGGGTCGACAACTGAAAGCATAGTTGTAAGCTCTTTTACCTGTTCGAGAAGGAACTCGGCAGTTGATAAATCAGTCCCTGCGCCATTGGCCTGGGTGAATGAAATATTTGCTCCGACCAGCGACGCTATTGCAAGACCAACTAATATTACAGCAATCATTACTTCGATAAGCGTGAAGCCATTTTTATATTTTAAATCTCTCATCTTGAATTCCCGTTTCTTTTTTATTTGCCCATAACAAGGTTGGACATTCTGAATATCGGGAGAATGATACTCATTGCGATAAAGCCAACGAGCACACCCATGCAGACAATCATTATCGGCTCTATCATCGATGTCACAGTCTTGATAACCGTTTTCAGCTCTCTTGCATAAAAGCTGGAAACGTCCCTCAATACGTCACTCATCGTTCCTGAATCCTCGCCGCTCCTTATCATCTGCACAACGCTGCTCGGCATAAGATTATACTGGCTCAGACTGGATGCTATTTTCTTTCCCTGCCGAACCTCTTCATGTACGCCGTGCCACATATCTTTGAAAAGTACGTTACCTGAAATTTGCGCAGTAATGGAAATTGTATTCAGAATCGGCACACCTGCTCTTGTCAGCACGCCCATTGTGTGCAGCGATCTTGTAATGTACAAGCTGCGGCATAGAGTTCTTATAAGAGGCAGAGTCAGTTTTGTTTTGTCCCACCATAATCTTCCAATAGTTGTTCCGGTAAAATACCAGAAACCCCAGAAAACGCCGCCTATCGCAGGGATGATATAATACCAGTAGCCGCGCAGAAACGCGCTGCTGGCCATGAGCGCCTTCGTCGGGGCGGGCAGGTACTGTTCTTTTCCCGCAAATATTTCCGTGAATTTCTGCAAAACAAAACATAAAAGAAACGTTGTCACCGTAACAGCCATTACTGCTATTATAATCGGATATACCATCGCTCCTTTGACCTGTGAGCGTGTTTCTGCTTCGGAATCCAGGTACTCAGCCAGCTTCTGCATCATATCGCTCAGTGAGCCGCTCATCTCAGCGGCGGCTATCATATTAATATACAGCTCGCTGAACGTATGCGGATGTTCGGCAAGGGCCTGTGAAAAACTCTGCCCTGATTCGATGTGGCTCTTCAAATCCATTATGATTGCTTTGAACTTTGCATTGTCATTTTGTTCGGCTATCGATTCGAGAGATTCCTGCAGGCTGATGCCGGCTCTTACCATAACTGCAAGCTGATTTGTAAAATTAAGAATATCTTTTCTACCCGGCCCAAACTCAACTTTGAAGCCTTTCAATTTATCGAGAGTTTTTGCCTGGAGGTTTTTATTAGGCTGATACAACGGGGATTCGGAGTCCGTGTCACGTTGTTCCTGTTGAAATACCAGGCGACTATTCCGTTTTTTTTCCGCAACCGCGGTCGAGCCTTTTTGATTTCTCAGAGATTCTTCAAACATAAATAAATGCTCCGACTATTTTGTATTACCATGAATATTTATTTTGACATCACACTTTCCGGCTTCTGAACAACATCGAACTCATCGACAGGTATAAGTGTTTTTTCCATTTTCGCCGGATTGCTTGAGCGCATAATCGCTTCTTCCCTATCGACATAACCCTGGAAATACAAATCTGTAATACTGTTATCCAGGTTCTGCATACCTAACCTTCGCGAGGTCTCGATTATATTCGGTATTTCATAAATTCTGTTCTCCCGAATGCAGTTTCTCACTGCAGAAGTGCAAAGAAGAATTTCTGTGCATGGAACCATACCAGGCTCGTCCACACGTTTGAACAATGTCTGTGAAACAACAGCCTGAAGTGTATTGGCAAGCATGGTTCGAATCTGGTTTTGCTGTGCCGCAGGGTAAATATCTATGATACGCTCGATAGTCTGCGCCGAATTAATCGTATGCAGTGTGCTGAATACGAGGTGTCCCGTCTCAGCGGCTGTTATCGTCGAGCCGGTTGTCTCCAGGTCTCGCATTTCACCGACCATGATGATATCCGGGTCCTGGCGAAGGGCATGTTTAAGACCGGATGCAAAATTGGGGCAATCCGCGCCGATCTCGCGCTGCTCCACCATACATTCCTTATTCTCTATCATATACTCGATCGGGTCTTCCATTGTAATTATACGTTTGCAGTATTTCGAATTTATTAAATCTACCATCGCCGCAAGTGTTGTGCTTTTGCCGGACCCCGTATGACCAGTTACAAGGACCAGTCCCCTGGGCAGGTCGGTAAGCTCTTTAACGACCTGGGGCAGGTGTAGTTTGTCAATATTCGGAATCTGATTGGGAATCACCCTGAAGGAAATTGCGATTGTATCGCGCTGGTAATGCGCATTCACACGAAAACGGTGGCCGTCGTCTATACTTGTCGAGAAATCCAGGTCTTTGTTCTCCTCGATTTTTTTGAATTTCTCAGGCCCGACCATGGAGAGCACCATTTCCCTGGCATCTTCGTTGCTTATCGGCGGGAAATCAAGCTCGACAAGCTCGGTATTTCTTCGCAATACCGGCGGCATTCCGACATTAATATGCAAGTCACTGGCGCCGTTTTCTATTACGTCAGACAATATATTTTTTATATCTATCATTTAATGCCCCTTCTAAACTCAATTTAAGAATGTTTTATTTGGATAATTTCAAGGTCATTTCAATATCTTCCAATACAAGCAGAACATTGTCGGTATTGATTTTCTTAACCTCAAAATCTTCTATCTTATCACCTTCATAAAGAATTTTATTATCAATCATACAGCAAATACCTTTTTCAGACTGCATAGTGCTGTAAAGCTTCATATTTTTTGCTTTTTGCTTAATTTGCTCCCGCCATATCATTTCAGCACTTATTTGAGAGTCTTTATTAGCAGGGTCAGCTTTTAATTTGTCTATAAAAGTCTCAAGCTGAAAAGGATTTTTTACAAGCTCGCCAACCTGTACCTGGAGCACATTGGAAAACTCATAGAATTTGTTGACTATTTCATCCATCCTGTCGAACATTTCCAGTTTTACATCCATGAGCTTGGCAATAGCAGTTTCTATCTGTATTTCTTCAGGATTTTCGGTTTTCGCCGATGCCGCCTGCGGCGCGCTCTTTTTAATCATTACACCCAGGCAAATCAGACCTATGATAAAAAGAACACAGAGAATCATAGTGCTCCTTCGAACATCTTTGCCATGCGTTGCGACAGTAAGGTATTCCTGTTCCTTTTGTTGTGCGGCACCAGCCTGCTGTTCGGCGGGCAGCTCTTCAAAATTCGGGTCTCGTAAATAGGACAACATATCGAAGCTCCATAGAAATTATTTCAAAAAACTTTTTAGCTTGTTTCGTTCTGGAAAAATATGCTCACAATAAAATTGGCTGAGATCTCTCCTTCGAAGCTGCTTTTCTTTTTCAGATCAAGCTCGCGAAGTTTCATTATTCTCGGAAGTTTTTCAAGCTCTAAAAGAAACGAATAGAAGGAGCTGAAATTTCCCTCAAGCTCCATTTTCAGGGGCTGCTCTACATAGCCGCTGTTGTCTTTTGTCGAAAGCGTTCTTATTGTTTTCGGCTTAAGACCCTGTTTTTGCGCTATTACTGTGACCTGCTCGAGCACTTCATGAATCTGGCTCGTGGGCGGCAGCTTGCTCTCGAAAAATTCTATTGCCTCCTGCAATTTCGCAAGCTGCTTGCTAAGGTCTTCAGCGGCAGCAGTAGCCTCCTCGAATTTAATTAATTGGTCCATCTTTGCCTCGACTTTTGCCTGTGCATCAGCAAGGGTTTTATTAGCCGGCTTAATCATGTACTGGTAGCCGACTACTGCCAGGCCTACCAGTAAAATAAAGAAAACGATTTTTCTGAAATTGCTGTTCATTGCTTTATCCTCTTTTTTTCAATTGCCTGTAATTACGAATTTAGTTACCATTTTCTGCCCATGCAGGCTAAAAATTCCACACGGTATTTTCAGCTTGACCCCTGATATTCTCCACGTCATCTTTGGAAAGATGCACGTCTTTTTTAAGCATTGCCGTCAATTTAAACTGCCTGAAGGTGCTGTCTTCAACTTTGTATTCTTTCGATTCGACAAGCGCTACGTCGTCCACAATGTTGGAAACAGTCAGCCTCTTTATGTATTCCGCCACCTGCAGATCACTCGTTGCTATACCTTCGATATTTATACGGGTCTCAAGAAGCTTTTCTATCGAAAGACTCTTCTGTGCGGCTTTTATTTCCGACTGCGACGCCTGAAATTTGCTTGTTACAGAAGGCTGGTCAATTATTTTAGGCTCTTTCTGAATTAAGCTTAAGTCCATTAGTGACACTCCGGGCGGCAGGTTGTTTGTCAGCGACGCAAGTAAAATACTTCTGGGTACAGGCTCGATAAGCTCGGCTGTGGTAAGAGCTGTTTTCATCATCTCTCTGCGCTTGGCTTGCAGCTCATCGAGCTGCTTCATGGTCTCCTTTGTCTGGGCCATTCTCTGGTTGACAAGGTTTTCCTTTACGCTGCATGCGCGCTGGCGTATTTTGATAGTGACGAACGAGCCGCCCAAGGCAACCATAACCGCCAGAAGCAGGACTAGATATATCAGGTTTGTTCTTCGCGACTCATTGTTTTGAATATAATCATCAGGTACGAAATTTATATTAACCATTTTAAACCTTCCTCCTCATGCTGGAACATGTGTTCCCGTTAAGATGACAGGCTCAGTCCGAAAGCGATAGCCCAGTTAACCTGGTTATTTCTTCTGTCTATCGGGGTTCCGGAAAGTCCCTTGTAATTTTTATCTTCTCTCGAAAGCCGATACGGGTCGGCGGTTTCCGCCGCTGCAAGGCAGTCGCCAACCTGCGCTGGCATCTCCATTTTTTTTGCGATTGTTGCACATATATCTCTATCTTCGGCCCGGCTGGAAAGGAAAATCAGACGCTCTATCTGGAAGTTGTTGTACATCGATGTAAATTGTCTCCTGCAGCCTATCAGCTCCATTATTAATCTTGTTACTTCGGATTCGTCGTTTTGCCCTCCGGAGCCTATAGATATCGTCCGGGCAAAAAGAAGATTCCTGTGCCTGCAAATCACGACATTTGTACATTCATTCTCGATATCGACAAGCATCACAACAGACTCGAGGTCGTTCTGACGCCTTCCGAAAAATCTCGTATAGCAATTTACCATAGCAATCGGCCAGGCGCTCATCGACTTGATTGCAAGACCTGCTTTTTCATAAATTGCAAGATGACCTTCGATTACAGCACGCTGGGTTGCCATAACCAGGATATTATCATCTATCGTTGGAAAATACTTCAGCATAATGTTTTCCTGCACAGGCTCGAAGGGGAGCTTCTGTTTTATCTTTGAATAAATTGTATTGTGCAGCTCTTTTTCATTCACTTTAGGCTTTTTCATAAGCTCGATAAAAACGTCATTTGCAGGTATTGCGGCTATGACTTCCTTACTTTGAAAATTGCCAACAGTGGTCCACTGACGAATTACATCAATTGCCCATCTTTGCCAGTTACCTCCACCGGCTTGAATATCTTCAGGGCGGCTTTCACTGAATCCCGCTAACAAGCCAACGCTCCTGCCTTTATTTTCAAGCTGCACTATTTTCAAACTGTCGTCACTTATGTCAATTCCAATTGGGTATGAGAGTTTTTTCAAAAGGCCAAACATGTTAATCTTTTCACCAAAAAAAATACCTTTCTTCGTTTTTCCTTAGGGACGCCTTATTTTTCCGAGTTAAATTCCCTTTGAACTCACAACTAAAATATATGAAATACTCGCCTTATGAGCCAAACGCCATATAGAATTTTTAATCCTTTTTCGAGTGGAATCGTGAACGTATAAACAAACTTCCTATATAAACTGCGTTAAAGATGCTTATAACTCGTATTCTACAGGCCGGCAGCAAAGAAATATTTAAATTAAAATCTACGGGATTTTTTTGGAATCGTGTAAAATTTTTAGTATAGTGTGCTGTTACATGCAATATTATGACGTGTCATGATGTGCCGGAGCGAAAGCCGCCAGAACTAATTTGGCGGAGCTATCGAAGCCCGGATTCTTCGTTTCACTCGGAATGACAGCTCATATTTAAGAAGGAAATATGAACGTATGAAAACATTCAGCTTTTGTCCCGCCTGCGGGTCGAACGATATTTATTTCGACGGCATAAAACATTTCAAATGCAATGCGTGTCTTTTTACATATTTTCATAATGTCGCGACCGCAGCAGCGGCTATCCTCGAATATGAAAAGAAAATACTTTTCGTTAGAAGGGTCAGGGAGCCTGGAAAAGGATTGCTCGATTTGCCGGGTGGTTTTACAGACCCGAAAGAATCCGCCGAGAACGGATTAAACAGGGAGCTTAAAGAAGAGCTTGGAATCACTATCGAAAAAATGCAGTACCTTGGCTCGGCCCCGAATATGTATAAATATAAAGACGTAACATACAATACCTGCGACTTGTTCTTCTACTCGAAAATAGATACGCTCCCTGCGGAAATCGACAAATCTGAAATAGCATCGTTGGAGCTGATAGACCCTCGGAAAGTTCAAAAGAACGAATTAGCATTCGATTCGACAAAAAAGGGCATCGAGCTTTTAATAAAAAAGCTCGCCGATTTGGCTTGATGTGAAATTAAAACAGGCCAAAAAACAAAAGTTGAGGGCAAAAAAAGATTGAAGAACATAGGCAACGTACAAATCCCCCAGGAAGCCTTCATGAGCATACTCGATATAAGCGACTAACCTTCCCTGACACCTTCAATTTGACATGAGTCCTCGGTGTCCTGTGGCTTTAAATAGTGAATAGTTGTTAGTCGTTAGTGTTTAGTGTTTTTCTTCGTGGCTCTTCGTTTCTTCTTGGTGAACTATTTTGTGTATTATGTACCTTTTTGTGGCTAAAAATCTGTGTAAATCCGCGTAATCATTGGTTAAAAAATATTTTTTTATTTTGTTTAATATTTATTGAACATATTATATTATTCTGCGTATACATAATTCCGGCAGTTGCCGGA
>CAYSHS010000086.1:0-11271 GCA_964430845.1 uncultured Pirellulales bacterium
TCAGGTTATTACTCAGATATCGTTGCGGGACTTAACTGGTGTGTTCAAAATGGAGTACAAGTTGTGAATATGAGCCTTGGCGGCACTTCCAACAGCACGGCTCTGGAGTCTGCTTGTCAAACGGCCTATGCCAGTGGTATTATTTTAGTTGCGGCGGCGGGAAACAGCGGCAATTCCCGCGGTAGAGGCGATAATGTCAACTATCCTGCACGATATGATTCTGTAATCGCCGTAGCTGCAACAGGCTCGAACGATACACGTGCAAGCTGGTCCAGCACAGGCCCGTCTGTCGAACTATCTGCGCCGGGTGTCAATATATTATCGACATATCCGAATAACCGTTTGGCAACTATGAGCGGTACAAGCATGGCTTGTCCTCACGTGGCCGGAACAGCAGCATTAGTATGGGCCGCCCATCCGACGTGGTCTAATCAAGACGTTAGAGAGCAATTACAGATTACAGCTTTCGATTTGGGAGCTGCTGGGAAGGATAACTACTATGGATATGGCTTAGTGGACGCCTATGAAGCAGCTTATGTACCTGTGGCAATTACGGATATAGCTATCACTGCATTAGATGTTAGTACACCAATCGTTCAGGGTAATCAAGCAATTGTAGAAGTAACAGTAGAGAACATTGGAAATCAGAATGTAAGCGGTGATATTACAGTTTCTCTAACCGACAATATCGACGGCTATTTTACAAATTCTCACACTATTACCGGCGGGCTGGAGCCTGGTGTCTATGAAACAATCACTTTTACATGGAACAATACAGGTAATGCGAGCATTGGTGATCATTTGATAACAGCTTCACATAACCTCTCAGATGATAATTCTTCTAATGACACTGCAAATACTGCGGTTACAATCTTGGACCCAGGTGCGTTGACAGCAATGTATGTTAGCAATATATCTATGTCTCTCAGCACAAGGAGGTTCGGTCGAAGAAATACTTACACAAAAGCACAGGCAGCAGTTACTATTTCCGATTATAAAAATAATCCTGTCGAAGGAGCAACAGTGTATGGTTATTGGACAGGAGCTGCTAATGATTCGGACACCGGTGTTACTAATTCAAAAGGTAATGTAACTTTAAGTTCAGATCAAGTTAAGAATGTTCCATCCGGAACTGCATACACTTTCCATGTATCTAATGTTATCAAATCAGGATACAGCTACAATCCGAATCTTAATAATGAGAATTCAGATTCCATAACGACTCATTAAAAAAATATTTGAAATTTAAGAATTATTCTTGACAAAAAAGTCTATTTTATTATAAAAGGACGTCTTTGGTAAATTATTAACTGAACTTTTGTTATTGAGATTTTACGATGTTAAATTTTAGGGAAAGCAAGACTAAGCAGCCGGCAAGCCGTAATGCGGCCCTGGTGCTTATGCGCACTGTCCTTACAGCTTGTACGGCCGGGATTTATGTTCCTGGTATTCGCGTATGCAAACATAAAGAGGCAGCTCCCTAAAAGGATTCGAGAAAAATTTGAGATTTGAAAAGCCTTTCAGGGGACAAAAAACCTGGAAGGCTTTTTTTATTTGGGAACAATCATTTATAAGGAAAAAAATGGAAACAAAAGAAAATAATCAGAACAAGACGCAATGGCAATATGATGAAATGAAATTATGCGGTGTAAAGTTCGACAGCGCAGAATTTGCTGATAAGTATGACGAACATCATCAGAATTTCAGGGATTATAACAAAGAAGCCCAGGAGCGCATCAAACTCCTCGCACTTGACGAACAATCAGTCGTAATCGATATGGGATGCGGCACAGGAGCATTTGTTATTCATGCCGCAGGTTATTTCAAAAAGATTTATGCTGTAGATGTTTCCCGGCTAATGATTAATCATGCGCGTAAAAAAGCAGATGAAGCCGGTATCAATAATATCGAGTTTTGCCATGGCGGATTCCTGACATATAAACATAAGGATGAGCCGGTTGACGGAATCGTTTCGACTCTTGCTTTGCATCATTTGCCGGACTTCTGGAAACAGGTAGCACTAACAAGATTAGCACAAATGCTCAAACCGGGCGGCAGACTTCTATTGTTCGATGTCGTATTCTCTTTCGATATAGCTAATTATGAATCCTGTATAGAAGGATATATTAAAACTATGGTTGAACGTTTGGGAATCGAAATGAAAAAGGAACTTGAAACACATTTCAGGCAGGAATACAGCACTTTCAACTGGGTCATGGAAGAAATGCTCAAAAAAGCAGGTTTTGAAATTGATACAGCAAATTATCAGGAAGGTTTTTTCGCAAACTATTTATGTGAAAAAAAATAATCCGGAGAAAGAAATGAACTATTCAGATAATACAACGCCATATAAATCTTCTGACTATGACAGTAATGTTAGAAAGACCATACCATTCTATGAGCAGTTTCATTACGAAACCATCGACTTGGTTAAATCATTAAAACCGGATGTCAAAATATGGCTCGATACAGGCTGTGGAACAGGTTACCTGGTAAGTAAAGCTTGTAAGTATTTTACTGATACTCTTTTTATATTGGCCGATCCAGCAGAGGCTATGTTGACCAATGCAAAAAAATACCTGCAGAAAACTCTGTCAGAAAATATCAGGTTTCTCGATTCAGTTCCGAGTGAAAATTTGAGTGGAAATCTTGATGTTGAGCCTGACGTTATAACTGCGATTATGTGTCACCACTATTTATCAGTTGAACACAGGCTGGATGCTACCACCGCTTGCTATGATTTGATGGCTCCAAAAGGACTATATATTACTTTTGAGAATATTCGCCCGTTTTATGAAGAATCAATACAATCGAGCCTTGAACGCTGGGGAAGATTTCAGGAATCTCAGGGAAGAAGTCAGGCAGTTGTCGAAGAACATTTAGGGCGATTTGATAAAGCGTATTTTCCTATTACCGTTGACGAACATTTGATGTTATTAAAAAAGTGCGGCTTTAGCATTGCTGAATTATTCTGGTATTCACAGATGCAGGCGGGCTTTTACGCGATTAAATAAATTTGAGGATTGAAAATTATGAAAAACCTATATGCAGAAAGAATGAATAATATCCCGAAGTCTTTCATTCGTGAAATTCTAAAAGTAACGGAGAATCCCGATGTGATTTCATTTGCGGGAGGTCTGCCAAATCCGAAGTTTTTTCCTTTCGCGGAAATTTCTAAAGCGGCAACAGAAGTACTGACTGGAACTGATGTATCGGCTCTGCAGTACAGCACAACAGAAGGATATCAGCCTTTAAGGGAATATATTGCGCAAAGGTATCGTGATAAGAAAAAATTAGATGTTACTGCGGATGAGATATTAATCACAAACGGCTCGCAGCAGGGATTGGATTTGATTGGCAAAGTCCTTTTAGGAAAAAATGATAAAATTGTAATCGAAAAGCCTGCCTATCTTGGTGCAATTCAGGCATTTTCGGCTTATGAGCCGCAGTTTTATCCTGTACCTCTTTTGGAAGATGGTATTGATATCGACTATTTACAAAATGTGCTCAGCGAAAATAGTATTAAGCTGTTCCATACGGTTATCAATTTCCAGAATCCGTCAGGCATAAGCTACTCTGAGCGTAAACGTAGAGAACTGTCAGAAATATTCAAACAACATGATACGATTGTAGTTGAGGATGACCCATATGCTGATATACGGTTTTCCGGAGTTGCGCCGCAATCTATGCGAAGTCTGCTCGATGCCAAGGTTATATTGCTCGGTTCGTTCTCAAAAACTATCGCGCCAGGACTGCGGCTTGGATGGATATGTGCAAAGAGTGACATTATGGATAAACTTATTACCGCCAAACAGGCAAGCGATTTGCATTCAAGCTCTCTCTGCCAGAAAATTGTACATCAATACCTGATAAACAATGATATGGATAAACATATTGAGACTGTAATAAATGTTTATAAAAAACAAAGAGACGCAATGATTACTTCAATTGAAGAATACTTTCCGTCGGAAGTCTCTTTTACAAGACCTGAAGGTGGAATGTTTTTATGGATAACTCTTCCAGAACAGTTGTCTGCCTTGGAACTTTTTGAGCAAGCAATAAAGGAGAATGTAGCATTCGTTCCGGGAACACCTTTTTATACTGATGGCGGCGGAACAAATAATATGAGATTAAACTTCACAAATGCAGATGAAAATACAATTGAAAAAGGAATAAGAAGATTAGGACTGATAATCAGAAAATTATTGGCAAAAAAATAAATGTTAAATAAAGAAATACAACTTAAAAATGGCCTGGTCTGTGTTTTAAGGCAGCCGCAGAAAGATGATGCGCAGAGGATTCTCGATTATATGAATATAGCTATCACCGAAACAGACTTTTTATCATTCGGTAAAGGCGAACTTACATGGACTCTTGAGGAAGAACACAAGTTTATTAAAGAGCATCTGGATGATAAAAAACGTGCAATAAAGCTTTATAAAAAATATGGATTTGTAAAAGAAGGTAAAATAAGCAGACAACTTTTAATTGATAAAAAGTTCTATGACGCTTATCTTATGGGTCTTGAGATTTGTCCTTAATTAATACAAAAGGTTTTGAAAACAAGGTGGAATAATGGACTTTGTTATTGAAAATATAAAAGACGAAGATTGGCCGGCCGTACAATTAATCTATCAGGAAGGTATTGCCACAGGTAACGCAACTTTCGAAGCAAATGCACCTGACTGGGATCATTGGAACAAGAGCCATTTGACTAATTGCAGACTTGTAGCTAAGGCCGAGGATAATGTCGTGGGTTGGGTTGCCTTGGGTCATGTCTCGAGCAGGTGTGTATATAAAGGTGTAGCTGAAGTAAGCTTGTACGTGAAGGAGTCGTCTCGCGGGCAGGGAATAGGAAAAATGTTATTAAAAGCGGCCATAGAAGAGTCAGAAAGAATCGGTATATGGACATTACAGAGCGGCACTTTCCCGGAGAATGCTGCAAGTATAGCTCTTCAAAAATTATGCGGCTTTCGAGAGGTTGGTATCCGGGAAAAAATTGGTTGTATGAACGGACAATGGCGTGACGTTATTCTAATGGAACGAAGAAGTAAAATTATTGGAGTTTAAATTATGAATAAGATTGAAACTATCGGTCAGGAATTATTGGCTCTAATTAATGAATGGGAGCCAAAACTGTTAGCTCTTTCAGATGATGTGATTACAAATAGAAGAAATAGTCAAAATCGCACTATCAGGCAAATTGTAGGACACATGGTGGATTCAGCTTCTAATAATACGCATCGAGTTATTCACTTGCAGTACGAGGAAAGTCCCCTGATTTTTCCTGATTATGCGAATCTCGGTAATAATGACAGGTGGATTGCTATTCAGAATTATCAGGATAAAGATTGGAATGAGCTGATTCAATTATGGAAATATACAAATAAACACTTTGTCCATGTGATTAAAAATATAAATAACGAAAAGCTTAATAACGTCTGGATATCGGCTTTGAATCAGGAAGTATCACTTGAAGCAATGGTTCTCGATTTCCCGCGACATCTCAAGCTGCATCTTGGTGAAATAAATGAACTCATAGAAATTTAGAAGGATCGATTAAAACGAATCGTATATAAATGATTGCGAAAGGATTATTTAATGGAAAAATTAAAAGAAATATCGAAGCAAAGACAGAAAGCTCATAATAAACTACTATCGTTAAAATCCAAAGTCTATAAGGCATTTCTTGAAATGGAAGAGGCAACCTATTCAGACGGTGCCTTACTTAAAAAGACCAAGGAGCTTATAGCAATTGGCATCTCAGTTGTGCTCGATTGCGAATCCTGCATGCAGTGGCATATTGAACAGGCCGCAAAGTCAGGGGCGAGCGAGCAGGAAATATTAGAGGCTATTGAAGTCGGGATTGAAATGACCTGTGGACGTACTACTGTGTCGGCAAGGTTTGCCCTTGAAGTGATGGAGACAATCTTTAAGGAATAGGCAGGTGAAATTATGATTGATGCTAATCTAATAAAAGAAATTGCATTTGAGTATGGTGCCGATTTATGTGGAATCGCTACAATAGAACGATTTAAACAGGCACCTAAAGGTTTTAGTCCAATTGATATTTATCCTGAAACTAAATCTGTTGTTGTGATTGCAAAAAAACTACTTGAAGGGATTTTTTTATCTAACAACCCAATCCCCTACACTGTCACAAGTGATGTTATTCGACACGAAATAATTCAGATGGTTATTAATATTTGCATCAGGCTCGAACAGGAAGATGGTGTAATCGCCGTTCCCGTACCCAGTCAGCCTTATCATTATTGGGATGAAGAAAATCGCCGCGGCCAGGGAATACTCTCATTGCGTCACGCGGGATATTTAGCCGGATTGGGAATATTCGGAAAAAATACGCTGCTCACAAACAACAAATTTGGTAATCGAATCAGACTCGGCGCCCTATTGACAAATGTACAAGTTGAGCCTGACAAATTGGCGGATTATGAGTTCTGCTCCGACAATTGCAAAATTTGTATCACGAACTGTCCGGCAGGAGCCATTAATGGTAAAAGCGTAAACCAAAAATTATGCAGACCCGTCTCACAGGGACATACAACAAAAGGAGATGAGTTATACCTTTGTAATAATTGTATCAAGCTTTGCCCGAATGGGAAAGGATTTGATACGAAACAGCCCTTTATGAAAATCTAAATGAGAAAGTTAATATACTTATCGACCGCAAAATCGCATTGGTTGCTAAAGGTTAATTTATATATTGTTTAATAATTCTCCACAATAGCTGCAGTGTGTATTGCAAGGAGCATGAGGTAGTCGAGGTCACTTAGGCCGTAGTGCTCCTCTTTCGGAGAATTTGCGGCGTATAATATGCCGAAGCAGCCGGCTGGATCAAGTATCGGGGCTATCATTGCAGAGCGTATCAGCTCATCCTCACCATCTGTTGAAATGCGAGGCAACAGTACAAATTCATTCGTACTAATCACGGCGGTTATTTTCTGATTTATTTTTATTTCTCTTAATATAAGTGCAGTGCCACTCCGGGTTTTGCCTTCCTGGCAGACCATAGGTCCCTCGGGCCTGTCACGCAAAGCACACCAGACCTGCGAGGCGTTAAACTGTCCCAGAATAATATTCTGCAGAGTTTTGAGTAAATCTTTTAGGCTGTCTGCTCTGCAAATCAGCTCGGTAGCCTGGATAAAATCTTTTATTCTCCTCGCAGGCAGCCTGATATCCGGGGCATGTTCTACTTCAGGTCTTCTTATAATAACGTCACGGGGATATTCCGAAGGCGCCCTTGCCTTCTGCGATTCAGGGACAAGGGTATCTTCCAGGTGAATAGATTCGGCTGCAACAGGGGCGGTTTCCAGGTCAACCTCGATTGCAAAATCCGAGATGCGAAGGACGTCACCGGTATTTAACTCAGCCTTTTGGATTTCCTCTCCATTTAAATACGTCTTGTTAGCGGAATCCATATCTTCGACAACCCATTTTCCATCCAGTGTGGTAAAAATGGCCGCGTGCTGTCTCGATACCGATAAATCAGGCAGAAATACCTGGTTATATTTATAGCGCCCGATATAAACGGGCCCCGTGTCGAAACTGAACTCGTTTATTATACGTCCATCTTTTTTAACGACTAAACGCATCTGTTATAAATCCCTTATTTGGAGTCTAATAATTTATATGGATTATCTTAAATAAAGTGCAATTTGTCAAACAAACACTTGAATATTCCAATGAATATTACAGTAGCTCAGCGAAAATAATATTTGACTTGACCAGACCCTGGATTTAACATTTATGGTATGAAAACCGGAAGAGACAAAAACATTGTATTAATTCATAATAAAGTATTAACTATTTTTGGGAGGCATTACAATGCGAGTGAAGGAATTTCTTGACGATTCGTCAGTGGGCTATGACGTGATGGAGCACGTGCCGGTTTTTACAGCGCAGCAAATGGCGGCTGTGGAGCATGAACCGGGTAAATATGTAGCCAAGCCTGTCATCGTAAAAGTCGATGGCAGGAATATAATGTGCGTTCTTGCTGCGTGTTATAAAATCGACCTCGGTGCGCTGAAAGAGCAGCTTGGAGCAAAAAAAGTCGAATTGGCCGACGAGAAGGAAATAGGCGAAATATTCGACGATTGCGAGCTTGGTGCAGAGCCTCCTTTCGGCAACTTATATGATTTGCCTGTTATTATGGACAAGGCTCTTACGACCGACGAACACATAATATTCCAGGCAGGCACACATGACCATGCTATTCGACTGAATATGGACGACTACCGAGAGCTTGTTAAGCCGAAAGTAATGGATTTCAGCTATCACATGACTTAAATGCGGCAGAGTCCCTGTATGTAGCATGGGTATCTTGCCCGTGCTGCGATTGTTACCCGATTTCCTCATCGATCCAGCCGAGCAGCTCGCGCAGATCATCGAGAGTAATATCACCCATGTGCGCGATGCGGAACGTCTGGTCTTTCAGCTTGCCGTAGCCGTTCCCGAAGACAGTGTTGTGTTTTGCCTGAATAGCTTTTATTACATCGCCTACATTTATCTGGCGTATATTCTTTATTGTCGTAAGCGTATCGGATGCGTATTTTTCCTCGCAGAACAGGTCAAACTTTTCCTTCGCCCATGTTCTTACAAACTCTCCCATTTCCTTATGTCTCTGCCAGACATTTTCCATGCCCTCTGCGAGCAGTTTCTTGCACTGGTAATTCAGAGCCATAATATGCGGTATGTTTGGAGTAGTCGGAGTCTGGTTCTTTTCATTACTTTTGGCAAACTGGAGGAAATCGAAATAATAGCCGCGATTAGGCACTTTTTTGGCTTTTTCCAGAGCTTTGTTGCTAACCGCCGCTACCGCTAATCCCGGTGGAATCGCAAAGGCCTTCTGAACTGAAGCGAATACGACATCCCAGCCTAAGTCG
Source organism: uncultured Pirellulales bacterium (assembly GCA_964430845.1). Lineage (GTDB taxonomy): Bacteria > Planctomycetota > Phycisphaerae > Sedimentisphaerales > Anaerobacaceae > JAFGPS01. The sequence goes on from CAYSHS010000086.1 coordinate 8,904, forward strand.
TCGAAGTGCAAAGGTAATCCTACCATGCCGCTGACTGCATCGACAAAGACCAGAACGTCGGGATATTTCGCTTTCATCATTTCGCTTATTTGATAGACCGGATTCATCAGGCCTGTACTGGTTTCGTTATATACGAGCGTTATTGCAGAGTATTTTCCGCTTGAGAGTTTTTCATCAATTTGTTCAGGTGTAGTTGGCAGGCCCCATTCGACTTTAAGCTCATCAGTCTTTCTGCCGCAGCTTGTGGAAACATCAGCCCACTTGTCGCTGAATGCGCCACAGCATGTGCAGAGAACCGTTTCATTGAAATCGACACAGTTGCGGATGGATGCTTCCCATATACCTGAAGCTGAAGACGTCGAGAGAAAAACGTTTTGAGAGGTGAAAAGAATTTTCTTGAGCATTTCAACTGTTTCACCATGCAGTTGTGCATATTCTTTTCCACGATGTCCCAGTGTCGGGCGTGCAAGCTGCTGCAAAACATCATCATTGACCTTTACCGGTCCCGGAATGAATAATCTTGGCGGATTTTTCCAGTCTGTCATATACCATCTCCAATCAAAAAACTATAATTTATAAATCGTTAAGCCGGAATAAAGTTTCGGAAAGAAGTACGTTGCCTTCTGGGGCATTCTCTCTCCTGCGTCTGTAACCATTTTTAATTGCTTTATTGTTACGGCGTTTGTAAAAAAGGCCGCTTGTTTTTCCTCGGCGTCTATATCGTTGATTGTATCATCTATCGCATTGGGAGTATCTTTTACGTATTGAAGATTCTCGCCCTTCGCCAATAATTCCTGGTCGATACCTAAAAGCTCTTCCAGTATCAGCTTATGCAGGATGGCCAAATCAAGCGTTCTCCATGCGGAACTCATATCCGGCGCCGCCTTATTAATCGCATCCATATCTTTCAGCACCGCAACGTAAAAAGAGCTATTCCCTCCATAAATACCGAAAGCACAGTTATCTGCCTTATGCTCGTTTTTCATCTGTTCGAGCATCTTTTGTTTTTCCTGGCGTTTGGTCTGTGGATTATCGAATTTATACTCTGTGACATCGAATCGTTTTTTAAGACCATCTATCAGCTTTTGAAAATTGAAGTTTCGCAGATTTTCCACAACGCGGTGCGTAGCCAGTACAACCAGTCCATCCTGAGCGGTATTGGCGAACGCGAGCATCTGGTATTGGGCGGCAGGATTGCCGGATTCTTTGGCATATTTCAGGCCTGTCGTGTAGCGATGGTGGCCGTCGGCGATGATGCAGCTTTTGTCTCTCATCATCGATGCGATTTTCTCGATATCCTGCTTGACGCTTATATTAAAGAGTTGATGCCGAACATCCAGCTCATCTGTATAATCAATCAGGGGGTCGCGCTGTGCCGCTTTTTCTATGATTTTGTCGGCGATTTTCCTGCTGTCCTCATAAAGCATGAAAACAAGGCCAAGGTCTGCGGACGTTGCTTTTTTCAGGTTGAACCTGTCAATAATAGGTTTTTCCAGAATCTGCTCGTGGGGTTTTACTATATCGCCGAATTCTTCGAGTTTTCCTAAAGCTATGAAGCTGTAACGCTGGAAATTCTTCGAGCCAATCTTAAAATCCTGGACGTAAGCATAGATAGCTTCTTCCCTGTCCTGCTTCAGTGCGCCTTGCTCTATCCATTGTGCAAGGTAGCCTGCCGCACGGGTGTACTGATTAGCTTCTTTAGCTTCCTTCGGCTTCGGAATGTCTATCTCTTCATCTTCACCAAAGACGGAATTATCAGTGTTTTTAAAGGACTGCATCACAGGCAGAAGCCCCGGCGTGGATTTCGTTATGCGCACGATATTATACCGGCTCTTTTCCAGGAGCTGATACCGTGCGTCTTCGCTTATCACATCGTAAGGCGGAGCTATGCAACTGCCTACATCCCCGACAACAGCCGGATTGAACCTGAACGCCCTGAAAGGCTTAACCTGCATCTTCGTTTCTCAAACTTTCTTTATTCTTATGTAACCTGCTATAATATATCATAGCATTTATGAATTTTCTAAACTCAAAGGCACGAATAATACTAAAGAAAGTTCCGTCTGTCAATTAAGAAGAATGACTCATTTTTAACAATTCCTCCCGATTTATCCCGGCTCCGTTGAAAGCAAAGCCTGAAAAGCAGGGCAGGATTGGCTTTGTTCCTCCGGTTGTTGCGAAGCCGGAGTTATCCTGTATTCTGTATTCAGTGTCCTGTATTCTTTCTCAGGATGTCTCACGCTCGATGTGTCTTCATCTCGTATTTCATTCTCCTGGCGCCTCAGTCTTTGTATTTTTCGCAATTCTGCAGTTGCCTTATAAAGGCTGCTCTCGATCCTGCGTTCGTACATCAAAAGCAAATCGAGCG
>CAYSHS010000087.1:0-11041 GCA_964430845.1 uncultured Pirellulales bacterium
AATTTCCGGTCCCAACGGTCCTGAAATTTTAAATTGAGCATATAATTGCTGGGTATCCCCTTTGCCAAGGGCTTCTCGGATCGCTTTTAATGATTCAAAGAAAGTTTTTGTGGGAGATTCTGCCTGCGAACCTTTTATATCTGATTTATATTCATCTTCATGTTCCAGTATTCCATTCAATAGGACTAAGGCGTAATCGTACTTATTTTCTTCAACTGATTTATAGATTTCTTCACATATTTCTTCAAACTCATTTAATGTATTAAGTGCCTTTGGTATATTTGGTGTATATCCAGTTGATATTGGTAGATTCGACAATATCTCCAAAGCTTTTTTGGTATCCGTATAACCTTTTTGATATCTTTGGAAACTTTCTTTTGCATCTTCAATCATTTTTTCAACCAAAGATTTCGGAAGTTGAGTGATATTATTTATTGGTCTTTCAATGAGTTCGAGATTCGTCAGGCAATAGTGAACCCGAACATCAATAGATGTACCTTCGACAAGTTTCTGAAATTCTTTCCATCGTGACTTTGTTTTTGAGGTAACTTGTGATAAACTTTCCATATCATTTTGATCTAAAGCATTCTTGAGTTCAACCAGTAACGGCTCAAATACTTCCAGTTGTTCCAAAGTTGCTCTTATATTGGGCTGAATAGTTTCAGTATTTGATTTTGTCAGGATAGATTGGAGTTTTTCGAGTTGTTTTTGGGCTTCTGAGACGAGGGATTTTTGTTCGGGATATTTCGTTATAAGTTCCCTGAATTGTTGGGCTGCTTGTTCTGTGTCACCTTTTTTCAAGTGGCACAATCCAATTCTATATGTTGCCTGTGCGGCTGATTGTTCCATCTGTTCAGAAGACGCAACTACCTGCCGATAGATTTTTATAGCCTCATCGAGATTGCCTTCGACTTCCTCCGCATACAAACCTTCCTGGAGCAGGACACTCGCCGGCCTGGAAGAAGCGGCGGTTGTTCCATGCACAAAAATTAATAATAAGAGGATGGCCAGGATTTTACTCGATTGCTTTGTGACTTTTAACTGTTCCATAACATTACTCCTTTCGTGTCAAAATACCATAAAATTGTTTATTTTCATAGGAGTATTTTGCACAAGTTTTGTTACCGTTTTGTTACCATTTTGTCCTTTTTTTAATATTTTTTTGAGAAAAATGATATTTCTCTTATAATATGACAGTTGTATTGCAGTTTTGAAAGAAATAATGTATGGGTAAATCGAGAATCCGTATAGCAAGAGTTCTGCTTATATTATTGATTTCCTTTTCAGTGACGGGGATTTATTCTTTTTGGCCGAGGCCATATAAGTGGGTTTTCGTGTACTACATGTCCTATGATAATGACCTGAACTATTTTGGCGGCACGATACTCGGAAACCTGGCACAGGGAATTTCTGATAATAAAATCGCGGTAGTGACGCAGGCTGATTTCATCGATGTCGATGGAATGAGAAGAATCGCACTTTACGACTCTTTCGGGATCACAAAAAGAAAAGATACGCTTGTTCGAAGTGAAGACAGCGCCGACCCGAACGAATTGAAAAAGTATTTTGATTGGGTGCAGGAAAAATGGAAAGCCGAAAACTATTGCGTCGTCTTCCTCAATCACGGCGGAACACTGAACAAAATGTGCAAAGACGAGAGACCTTTTCGAGTCCAAACCAAAAATGAAAAGTACACTTCGGGAAAATGGCTTCCATCTTTAGAAGTTGCCCAAATCGTATCTGAATTCAACCGAAATGTCGATGGCAAAGTAAGGCTTCTTTTTCTCCAGCAGTGCGGCCGCTCAGCAATTCAGAACCTTTACAGCTTTACGAATGCCGCTGAGTATATTTTATCGTCACCGATGAAGCTTTGGCCGCCAAGCACATATTATGCTAAAACTCTAAAAACTTTAACGAATGTTCCTGGTATGTCAGGAGCATCCGTCGCAAAAAGCATGATTCAGGAAGACGAGCAATATTTGATTTATACGTTAATAGATTGTAATGAATTGAAAAAGCTCCCGGAAAAGCTAACACCTGTTCTCGACTCTTTCGCACAGGCTCCAAATTTGAAGCCGGACCGTGCGTGCCTGCCAATATTCGAGCATGAGGATGAAAAGTTTTATGATTTGGAGTCCTATTTTCAAAGCCTGAGCTTAGCAAATAACAATATTGCCGATAAGGAGCTTCACGAATTTTTCGATTGGTGTGACAATCATCTTATCGTAAGCAAGAAGCTCAATAATTATAATAATAAAACAATAGACGATTCCTGGCACAGCGGCCTGTCAATATATGTCCCATCCACAAAAGAGGAGCTTGGCTGCTACGATTTCCTGCCGCTATATAAACAAACAAACCTCGAAAACCTAATGCGTAGGATTTTACAGTAATAAATTCTATTGATAACATTCAGCAGGGCCGAAAATGCGATTATCTGGCAAATTGGTGAAAAGGAACTGGCGGACGTGGGTGCAGAGGTGGCATTTGGAGGCGTAGAGGGGGATTTTTTTGTAGCCGAGCTTTTCAGCTTTTTCAAGCAAGCCAACCGGACCATGATTAAAAAGGGTATTGATTATTTCGTTGTTTTCAGGAGTGAAGTTTTTCCAAATTTCTTCAAGTTCAATCTCTTTTAAATTTCCTAAAACTATTCCGCTGCATGTTCCGCTGAAAACGTTTCCAAATGGGTCTATGTGAACGCCTTTAGCGCCGAGGAAACTTGACTGACAATTTTCGTAAGAGAAAGTTTCCGCAGGTTTTGAAGCGACTGCTTCAGCGAGTTTGCCGGCCGCACGTCCTGTAAAGCGGCAGGGATAGTCTTCCATTGCTTTTATATATTCCTGCATACGAGCGGAAGGGGAGATGTTTTTTATATCTATTGGGTTATCCAGATATTTTTCCCATCGAATTTGCACACGCTCGGTTCCTAAAATTTCAATAGCGGCAGCCGCTAATCTTCGTACTAATTCGATATTAACATATTCCTGGTGGAATGGGTCAACGCTGATTTTCAGTCTGTGCATTCCAAGTTCGTCGAGTCTCTTTATGCGGTTGCGAGTGACTTTATCGTCTGTTGCCCAGAATCCGTTTGTTTCTATTAAATCGACTTTTCCTATTTTTTGTTTTTGGGCTTCTATCAGGATTTGTTCGAGATGCTCCCAGTATAAAAATGCTTCGCCGCCGGTCAAATGTATTTTCGCTCTTTCACCAGCGAGTTTTTTCAGCGATTGCCATGCACCGAGTGCCATATCGATTGGCATGAGACCGCCTTTATCCGGGCCGCAATGGTAATAACAGAACTCGCACTCGCAATTACATTTGTAGGTCAGAAGTAATCCGGCGTTGCTCCATAACTTGAACTTCGGCTCGTTGCGATTTTGTTTGTTGTTATAAATATTTTCAGACAGTTCCATCATCCCTGAATATGTCCTTCGTTCTTTTTGAGATGAATCTGAATTACTGTAATATCTGCGGGCGTGATGCCGCTTATTCGTGAGGCCTGACCAAGGGTAGCCGGCTTGAAAGCCGTGAGCTGTTCTCTTGCTTCGTGACGCAGATGAGATATTTTATTATAATCCAAATCGGCTGGTAGATTCCTGTTTTCTAAATTTTTCATGCCTGCTACCAGGCGTTCCTGCTTTCCGAGATAGCCTTCGTATTTTGCGTCAATTATGACGGCCTGAAGAGCCTCTTCGGAAATTTTTATTTCCCTGATTGTTTTATCTTCCAAGATATTTTCCGCAAGCTTGCTATACGGTCTTCGCAATATGTCCCAGAGCCTTTCCCCGTCTTTGCGATTATTTCTGAGATAATCCTTAATCGCGTCTATCTGTTCGAGCTTGTTTTGAAATCTCGACCACCTGTCACTATCTACGAGGCCGACTGATTTTCCGAGTTGTGTTAATCTCCTGTCGGCGTTGTCCGCTCGAAGTGACAATCGGTACTCTGCGCGTGACGTGAACATGCGGTACGGCTCGTTTATTCCTTTTGTGAGCAGGTCGTCTATCATAACGCCTATATATGCCATATCCCTGCTGAGAATGAGAGGTTCTTTATTCTGCAATTTCCTTGCGGCGTTTATGCCCGCTAAGATTCCCTGTCCCGCGGCTTCCTCGTAGCCGCTCGTTCCGTTAACCTGGCCCGCGAGAAAAAGACCTGAAATCTTTTTCGTTTCCATGTTGGATTTTAGCTGGATAGGGGGGCAGTAGTCGTATTCGATTGCGTAGCCGTAATGGACTATGCGTGCGTTTTCCGTTCCCGGGAGCAGTTTCAGGATTTGCTCCTGTACGTTTTTCGGAAGTGATGTGCTGATTCCGTTGCAGTAAATTGTTGTTTGTTCAGTGTCTTCCGGTTCGAGAAAAACCTGGTGTCTGTCTTTATCTGCGAAGCGGACGATTTTCGTCTCGATACTGGGGCAGTATCGAGGACCTGTGGATTTAATCTGGCCAGTATAAAGAGGAGCCTGGTGAAGGTTGTCGCGGATTATTTTATGAATTTGTTCATTAGTATAAGTTATCCAGCACGGGATTTGCGGCTGTGTGATTTTTTCGGTCATAAATGAAAAAGGGACAGGGTTTTCATCGCCATTTTGAATTTCTGTTTTGTCATAATCAACTGTTGCGCCGTCAAGTCTTGCTGGTGTACCGGTTTTGAGTCTTTCAAGTTCCAGACCAATTCTCCGCAGGCTGTCCGAGAGTTCGTTCGATGCAGGCTCGTCAAGCCTGCCGCCGGGAAACTGGCTGTTTCCGATGTGCATTAGGCCGTGAAGAAATGTGCCTGTTGTCAGGATGACAGTCGGAGCATAATATGTTATTCCATTACTGCATTTTACTGCACGGACTTTATCTTTTTCAGTAATTATCTCGTTTGCCATTGATTCGACGATAGTTAAATTCGGTGTTTGTTCGAGCCGGTTTCGTATAAAATTTTTGTACTTGTATTTATCAGTTTGAGCACGGGGAGCCTGCACGGCCGGACCTTTGGAGCGGTTCAGCAGGCGAAACTGAATTCCCGTTTCATCAGTTGCCAGTCCCATTAGTCCTCCCAGTGCATCGACCTCGCGAGCAATTTGACCTTTGGCGAGACCGCCGATAGCAGGATTGCAGCTCATTTTGGCTATGGTATCTTTGCTTATGGTTATTAGGCATATTTTGACGCCTATCCTCGCGGCGGCATGCGCAGCCTCTGCACCTGCATGGCCGCCTCCGATAACGATACAATCAAATTCATTATTTTTTCTTATAACTGGCATATATACAGTATATCTTTTTGGTATTTTTTTATCAATCCGGTTTTAAAGTTGATAACTTGGCAGCGAAAGAAATATTAATGGTAATATAGACTAATAATTGATATACAGAAAACTATAGACGAAGCACTCAAAAACATTCGAGAAGTAATAGATTTATGTCTCGAAGAAAAAGAAAACAAGGAAGCTCTTAAAAATTTCCATCCCCAGGAACTCAGTTTTTACACACTTTCTTATGCCTAAATTACCTATAATTCCCGGCAACCAAGCTGTAAAATGTTTTGAAAAGACTGGATATCAAGTCATTCGCCAGAGAGGCAGTCACATTAGAATGTGTCATAAAAGTAACAAGAATAAACAACCATTAACTATACCTGTTCATAAGACTCTGGGTAAAGGTCTCATACGAAAATTATTACGTGATGCTGAGTTAAATGTTAAAGAATTTCTGAAATTACTTTGACAAAACTTTATTGTGATAATGCTACAGCGGAGGCTATAGCGAAGTTTGCGGTGTGGGTGATGCTGATGCTTATTTGTGTGATTCCGAGCTTTTCGGTAATTTTTTTTACTTCTCCATCGAGATTGACCTGCGGCCGGCCGCTGCTGTTGTTGACTATCTCGATGTCCGTCCAGGCAATTTTTCCACGCCAGCCGGTTCCTATGAGTTTTAGGACGGCTTCCTTGGCGGCGAATCGCCCTGCATATTTCTCGATTCGGTTTTTGTTTGAATCGGCATAGGCCTGCTCAGCAGAAGTAAAGACCCTGTTGATAAAACGCTCGTTATGGCGATTTATCATATCTTCTATACGGGGACAATCCACGAGGTCGATGCCATGTGCTATAATCATTCTTTACTCTTTATTGCTTTGTTTGTATAATTTTTCCAGGCAGAAATCGATAAACAAATTCGTTTCGTCCCGCGTCATTTGCTGAACAAGACTTTCATTAAGCTCGTTCAGGACTTTACTCTCGTCTTGTTCAGAAAGCGCCGCACGCCTGACCTGCTCCTGAACTTTCTCAAAAGGCTCGTATCCGGCTGCCCGTTTGTTTATCAGCTTCACAATGAAAATATGAGAATCAGCTTTTATCGGCTGTGAAATATCACCTATATTCATGTTCTGTGCGGCCTTTGCAATCATATCATAAGGCTCAGCCAAGGAATCAGGATTCATCGGCTCCCAGGATCCCCCGGATTGCTTTTTAAGGCCGTATGAATAATTTTTGGCCAGCTCTGCAAAATCTTCGCCTGACTTCAGTCGCGAATAAATTCCGTTAGCTAATTCTTCAGCATATTCGTACCGGTCTTTGTTCGGGTCGGTTATCTCCAGCTTCGCAGGCTGAATATCAATTAGCTGAAATTCTATCATCGGGGTTATAGCAAAATTTTCATTTTTCATGCTTTCGTATTTATTTTTGAGCTGGCGATAAGTAATAAAATTGTTCTGATTAGTTTGCGAGCTTACATACCACTGTTTCAGAATCTCGCTTTTCAGTATCTTTTTATAGCTTTCAATATCATGCCATTTTAGCTTAATTACCTCGTCTGCTTTGGCCTGGTCACCGCCGAATTGCTGGGTAAACCTTCTGACTTCACTTTCTACCGCCTTTTCCAAAGATTCGTCGATATTATCACCTAATTTCTTTTTAGCGCTTTTATACAGGAGAATATCCGATATTTTATCAGCGAGAATTAATTGAAGATACCCCTTTATTTCCTCTTTGAATTGCCCGATTTCCATACCCTTTGCGATAAAATACTCTGAAGGGGTTATAATCCTGTCCCCAATGCTTGCAGGCTCATTAATTATCTCGCCCGGGGTTATTTGCTGACCTGAAACTAATAATACAGGCTCGCCGCTGGAATTAATAAGCCTGAAATCCCCTGATTCAATGATGCGTGTCAGGCCGTTATTTGCTGACGCAGGCTGGGCGGGCTGCTCACAACCTCCGACCATAATCAATAATAAAGCTATGCAAATACAATATCTAAACATAATAATTATTCTGAATAAATTTAAAAACATTATCTTACAGTAAAATTCAGAAAATACAACTGTATTTCAGAACGATAATTTGCACATACCCGGCTAAAATCTGTAATACAAACCTAATGAGATAACAGGATAGAATTTGTAAGAATCCAAATCGTCTTCCATTTTACGCCTTTCTATTGCAAGATCTTCGGAGGACACTGTGCCTGATGAAGTGAGGGAAGCATCAGGTTTTTTCGTGAAAGCCATTCCAAAATCGCACGTAAATCCCAATCTTGAATTGTTTTTAAATGGATTGCCCCATCCTATGCCAATATAAGGCGCCAGGCCGTCAATATCTATGCTTCCTTTTATAGTTCCCGCTTGAGCCGGTGTATATTCGGTATCGCCGATTTCTACATCTTCTTTAGGTCTGGCTTTCATTTGAAGGGAATTATTCATATAATACAGACCGCTACTGATTCTGAATGGCCCCTCGAATACATGCCAGTCGGCAAGTAATGAAATTCCTGAAAGGTCAATATTTGTTTTATATTCGACATCATCGAATTCCCTTTCCCTGGAATCGAAATCAAGCATACTGTATCCCGCTCGCACGTTAAGCGCAGGAAGAACTTTTGCGGTTACATCACCGCCAAGACCTAATGTGCCGCCCTTTACTCCGACTGCAAACGAGTTGGAATCGTGGCAGCCGGAATCGATAATTAACAAAAAAGACATACTAAATAATGCGATAATACTGATTTTTTTACTCATAACTGCTCCTTTTTATCAATCTGTCAAATAACATAAAATCTATGTTATATCGACATTTTGGGCATGATTACTTTCGGACTTTCATTGATATTCAGGAATTATGCTCTTTATTCCCATTTCAAGCCAGCGATTTGTTTTGTGCTTATAAATTGGATATAATCGCCGTTAAATAATATATTGCATCCTTCGCCGCTATGGTTTTGAGTTGTTAGAATTTCCGGTCCGCCAAATTTGTTCCAGCCTCCGTCAATCTCGAAAAGCAAAACTGTGTCTTGAGGTGAATTCGGTTCGCAATCAGGATTTATTGCATAATAGCTTTTTCGATTTATTGGGATTGGGAAGGGTAAAAGTTGTCTTTTCCATCTGAATTTAACTTCCGGGCATATAAAGTCATCTTTTTTTATATTTCCGGATTTCAGAATTAAATCGCACCAATGGTTCGGGGCGGGATATTGATTTTGATTCTCATTTGAATAGGTCGATATTGCTTCACCGAGTTTCTGTAAATTTAAGCTGCATCCCATACCGAATGCTGTTTGTATCGGCCCACTGGTTTCACCTAACCAGATTCCACAAAGAAATAATCCAATAGCTATTCCTGAATAAGAAAACAAATCATGTTTAAAACTACCTTTTACGCCATAAACCCATCTGTTCATGATGTTTACTGCAGGGTAGAGAAGTAAACATAATATACAGGCTATACTGGCCCATTCAATACATCCCCAAAGAAATGAATCTGAATAAGGACTGATGATGAAATTGAGTAACATTTGAAAAAACAGAAAAAGAATGATAACACCCAATGTAAAATATGTTTTTTTTCTATAGATTCTTTTAACAGCCCAATATCCTGCAATCACGCCGATTATTCCAAAAAGTAATTCAAGATTACGAGCGACATATTCGCTCCACCATGGGCGATAGAAATTTGCCCTGATGAGTAAAATACAAATGCCAAGAATACCTGTTGTAAATGAAATTGCGATTAACCTTGATATATTAGGTTTAGCGTTTTTCGATAATTCTTCCGATTCATTCATTTTTCTTTCCCAATATTTTTCTCAATATAGTTTTAAGAGTATCCGGCTCGAAATAGTTTTTCGGCAACTGCAAATATATTCTTTTCTCATCGTGTATTCTAATCTTTCCTGATACGTTTTCAAATATTTTCAGGACTGTTTTATTAAACTCTTTATCGAATGAGAAGATCAGGTTCACTCCGGAAGTGATAATGCTTTTTATATTGTGCCTGCCTGCCATAATTCGTAAATCAGCTAATTCAAGAAGCAGGTTCACCTCATCGGGCACGGGACCATAAACATCCGCCAGCTCGTCTCGAATCTGTTTTAAGTCATCAACATTTCTCGTTACGGCGATTTTGCGATAGACATCCATTCTCTGCCTGTCGATTGGTATGTAGTTTTTCGGTATAAACGTGGCAAATCCCAGGTCGATAACCGCTTTGGGAATAGGCTCGACAGGCTCGTTTTTCATTCTTTTTACCGCGTCAGCCAATAATTCGCAATACATCTGGTAGCCTACAGTTTGAATATGTCCCGATTGTTCCGGTCCCAGGATATTTCCTGCGCCGCGAATTTCCAAATCTCGCAAAGCAATTCTGAAACCTGCTCCCAAATGCGAATATTCTTCTATTGCCTTTAAGCGCTTGGCCGCTAAGGGAGTGATAGGGCGTGACATCGGAAGGAGCATGTAGGCATAGGCGCGATGTTTGTACCTTCCGACTCTGCCGCGAAGCTGATGCAGCTCAGCGAGTCCGAACCTGTCGGCATCGTTAATGAAAATCGTATTAGCGTTGGGAATATCAAGACCGGATTCGATAATAGTCGTGCAAACGAGAACGTCGGTTTTTCCAGTTACAAAATCTACCATAGCTTTTTCAAGCTCTGCTTTAGTCATCTGGCCGTGAGCAATTCCGATTTTCGCATCGGGAATTAGCTTCTTAATTTCCCATGCCTTTTTATCGATTGATTTGACCCTGTTGTGCAGGAAAAAGACCTGTCCCTGGCGGTTCAGCTCCCTGTATATTGATTTCGATATAAGCTGATTGTTATAGGCCGTGACAGTTGTAACTATGCTGCGTCTATCCAAAGGCGGCGTGCCAAGCGAGCTTATATCGCGAAGGCCAAGCAGTGACATATGCAGCGTTCTCGGGATAGGCGTTGCAGTCATCGTGAGAATATCGACATTGACACGCAGTTTTTTTAGTTTTTCCTTATGCGCTACACCGAAACGCTGTTCTTCGTCGATTATTAGAAGGCCGAGATCTTTGAAACCGATATCCCCGCTCAGAAGGCGATGTGTCCCTATCAAAATATCGACCTTGCCTGCTCTTGTCTGTGCGATTATCTCTTTTGTTTCTTTTGTAGTCTTAAATCTGTTTATGACTTCAATCCAGATGGGGAAATCAGCAAATCTTTCCGTGAAAGTTCTGCCATGCTGGACACTCAATACAGTTGTCGGTGTAAGGACTGCTACCTGTCTGCCATTTTCAATAGCCTTGAATGCAGCTCGCATCGCAAGCTCGGTTTTACCATAACCTACATCGCCGCATAGGAGCCTGTCCATTACAATAGACTGCTGCATATCTGTCTTAATTTGCTCCGCGGCTACTGTCTGGTCGGGAGTTTCCTGGTAAGGGAATGATTCCTCGAACTCGACCTGCCATTGCGAGTCTTTTTCGCAAGCGATTCCGCCTGCGGCCTGACGCTTTGCCTGAACTTCGAGCAGCTCTGACGCGAGGTCCTGAACCGAGCGGGTAACTTTCTCTTTCTGCCTGAGCCATTTTTTAGAGCCAACCTTGCTCAATGCAGGACGCGTCGGGCTGGTGCCTATGAATTTTTGAACAAGAGCAATATTGCGAGCTGAGACCTGTATTTTCTCGTGGTTTGCGTATTCTATTGTAAGGTATTCGTTTATTCCGCTTGCGCCTGTCACTGACTTTTCCTCTATAGATTCTATTCCGAGGAATTTTCCAATACCATAGGAAGCATGGACAACGTAGTCGCCTTTCTGCAAATCA
>CAYSHS010000088.1:0-10969 GCA_964430845.1 uncultured Pirellulales bacterium
AAAGCATCAACGACAATTCGCTCAAGCTCATCGCAAATCAGTTTTTTTCTAACCGCTTTACTCAGATTGCTATCGAGATTTGCAATAAAAGCACCCGCACCTGCTTTTGTAACTATTATCCCCTCCTGCTCAAGCTGACGATATGCTTTTGCAATTGTATTAGGATTTATGGCAAGCCGGCCTGCCAGATGCCGCACAGTAGGAAGTTTTTCGTCCTTAATCAGCCTTCCCAATGCAACATCCCGCTTCACCTGGTCTATAAGCTGCTGAAATACCGGCCTGTCTGACGAATTATCTATAATAAACTGCATATCAAACCTTACTCACTTGTACTATTATTACTAATACAAGTATAACATATATGCAGTTATTGTCAATAGCTTTTTAAAAAATATTTAAATAAATTTAAAATGTAAATTTTCTCTCTATGAATATTTTTTCAGTTGTCTTAAAGTAATTCAAACTGACCTGCTTGTTTTTAATTATCAACAGTGACGGGCTGGACACCTGGAGCTTCGATGCCCCGTCGCTGGAGAAGGGAGCCTTCAAGCTCGTAAAGAGAGACAAGAGCTTTGAAATAATTTACGATAGCCTGTATCTCGGCAATCTGGCTGGCAACAAGGTCACGCTGTGTCTGGGCAACGAGTAATGAAGTGGACCTGCCTACACTGAATTTTTCGTTTTCAACACGGAGTTTTTCCTCCTGCAAAGCTCGAGTTGCAGATGTCGCAGTGATTTGCTCGCGTGCGCTTGTAACCTCAATGTAAGCAGTACGAATATCGACCTGAATAAGCTGGATGAGATTATCCATAGCTTTAAGCATCTGCTGCTTATTCAGAACCGCCCTCGTATGTCTTGCCTGTGCGGCCTGATTCGATACAGGGTATTGAAACGTAAGCCCGAAAGCGGCATCGTAACTGGTTTCATCCATATTGGAAAGAGCTTTACCGAAACTGTTTGCATAGCCCGACTTGCCATAAGTGATAAAAGCATCCAGCTTGGGTAAAAGACCGTTCTTTGTTTTTACGACCTCCAGCTCGCCGCGTTTAATCTGCAGACGCGTCTCGTTCAAATCGGGACGCATTTTCAATGCTACCTGAACGTGCTGCTCGACATCATCAAGTGCTATTTCAGGAAGCGAAGTCTGATACTGCAGATTCACTTCCATGTTCCAGTTTATATCATTCGACGGATTCAGCAGACGCAACAGGCTCAGGCGTTCCTTTGCAAGGTCACTTCGTGCGTTTATGAGATTTTCCCTGCGCAGCGCTACTTCAGCCTGCGCCGCCGCAAGCTCCGTTTCCGCAAGTGTCCCGATTTTTATTCGCTCCTCGACTTCGTTCATCTGTTTCTGGGCAAGGTCAAGAGAATTTGTATATATTTCGATTTGTTTCTGAGCCAGGGCATAATCCCAGAAGTTCTGCTCGACCTGCTCGAGAAGCGTTTCGGTAAAGCCTCGAAGCTCGTATTCCGATATGATTGTGTCAAGACTTGCCTGACGTATGCGCGCCATGTTGGCACGCACGTCCAGTCCCTGCAGCAGGGCTTGTGTGACTGTAATACCCAGACGATTGGAAACAAACGTGTCACTATATAGAGACGAATCCGTATAGCTCGAGCTGCCTTCGATACTCAAACTTGTGCCTGAAGAAAAATACTTGTTCAATGAAATCGAGCCGTTGATTGTATCTACAATCTGGCTTTCCGTGTTCGAGCCTGCTCGTGAGAGCCTGTCTGCAACAGTTCTTCTTGGCGATACATCAGCGTCAACGACCGGCTCGAAAACAGAACGCTCTTCTTCTTCGTAGGTGTTTCTTATTTCCGGGTTCATCTTTTGAACAACAAGCGAGCGGTTGTTTTCCATTGCCAGAAGAATAGCCTGCCGAATATCTATCGTCAAGGAATCCCGCGATGGCTCGTTATCGTTTGCATAAATTAATACGTTGAAAAATAACATAAAAAATGCAAAGGTAAAGTTTCTTAAAATCATTTGTTTTTCCTTAGAGCCTGTAATTAAGTGAACTAAATGAGCTAAAGTCACTTATAAATTTTTCAATTTTTTATTTATTTACGCCTGATTACATTTTGGAAAAACTTCGGCGCTCGAAAATCGAATAAACTACCGGGACAAATATGAGCGTAATGAAAGTGGAGCTAAGCAGACCACCGATTACAACTCTCGCCATAGGAGCCTGTGCTTCGCCTCCTTCTCCCAACCCCAAAGCAAGCGGGACAAGACCGAAGACAGTTGTCGTTGCGGTCATAAGGATTGGACGAAGACGTCTCCTGCCTGCTTCTTCGATTGCCTCGCGCAAAGGCATCGAATCTCTGCGGCGAAGAAGGTTCGTATGGTCAACCAGCAGAATCGCATTGTTCACTACGATTCCACCAAGCATGATGCTTCCTATAAACGATTGCACATTAAAGGTAGTCCCGGTAAAGAACAGCATCAGGATGACTCCTATCCCAGCCAAAGGCACAGAAAACATAACTACAAACGGATCGCGAAGTGATTCGTACTGACAAGCCATCACCATATAAACAAGGATAAGAGCCAGTATGCAGCTTAGTAAAAGCTCATGAAACGATTTCTGCTGCTCTTCATAATCGCCTCCGATTGCTATACTAAAATCACGCGGCACAGGAATTGTCCCTAAAAGTTTTTGGATGTCAGCAAGGACATCACTCATGGGTCTCTCACCCGGGTCCGCTGAAACAGTAACAACGCGTTGCTGGTCCAATCTCTCAATCATAACAGGACCACTCTGTGGTTCAACTCTTACTACATTTTTTAGCACAACCGGCTCATTTTCGGAATTAACAAGAGTCAGGTCAAGAATATCATCCAAATCCATCTGCTCTGCATCTTTGAGCTTGACCAGGATTGTGTATTCATCGCCCCCCTGCCTGTAGTAGCCTGCATTTGTACCCGAAAGAATCGTCTGGAGTGCGTTTGCAATTTTTGAAACAGTTAGATTCATATCAGCCGCTTTTTGTCTGTCAATTACTATCAGCTCTTCAGGACTTCCGGATTCCCTGCTGATTTGCGTATCAGCGATTCCATCAACAGATTGGATAAGGTCTCTGATCTGCATAGCCAGCTCATCGGCTGTTGCAAGATCATGACCGCGAATTTCAACCTGAATCCTGTCGTTTCCGCTCGTTCCCATGCGAAGTACGAACAATCCCTGACCTGCACGTGTTCTGATAATAACACCAGGAAGATCACTTAATTTGCGTCTTAAATCCGCGGCGATTTGCTCGCTCGATCTTTTTCGCTGTAACTGGGGTTTTAATGAAACCCTTATTTCACCGTTGTTGCTTCCGGAGCTTCGGTATCCGCCGCCGCCAATACTGGTTACTACATTTTGAGCTTCAGGAACGCTTTTACTGATAAATTCCTCGATTTCCCTGACTTTTTGATCTACCAGGTCTAACTTGCTTCCAACCTGCATTTCTATGTTGACTCTGACTTCGCCTTCATCAGTAGATGGCATTAATTCTACACCTACATATGGAATTAACAGCAGGCTTGCGCCCATGATGAGAACAGCACCTGTAATGACGGCGAGACGATGATTCAATGCTACATGGAGCATTGCTTTATAATTATTTTCCAGTCCCTTGAAAAAAAAGCCGCTCACATCATATAATCTTCTACCGAGCGTTTTTTTGCTTTTATCTTCTTTTGAGATTGGCGGAAGAATTCTATCGCAGAGCATCGGTACAATAGTCAAAGCCGCTGCAAGTGAGCATAGCAATGAAAAAGCAACTACTATCGATAGCTGTTTGAACATAACTCCCGACATTCCACGCATAAAAACGAGGGGCAAAAATACAGCTAACGTTGTCAGAGTGCTGGCTATGATTGCGGCAGTTACTTCTTCGGTACCTTCGATAGCCGCCTTTTCGAGGTTTATTCCTCCTTCCCGCATACGAAATATGTTCTCAAGAACAACAATGGAATTATCGACGAGCATTCCGATTCCGAGAGCAAGTCCGCCGAGCGTCATAATATTCAGCGTCAGCCCCCCGAAATATAAAAGGGCAAAAGTCGCTATGATGGAAACCGGTATGGCTGTTGCAATGATTACAGTGCTGCGCAAATTGCGCAAAAATACAAGCAGAACGACAACCGCTAAAAGTCCGCCATAAACAGCAGATGACCCTACATTGCTGATAGACCTTTGAATATAATCCGATGTGTCAATAATAGGTATTATCTTAATTTGCGGCATATCCCGATTAATACTTTCAAGCTCTTTCAAAGCTCCGCGTGCGACTTCGACTGTATTTTTACCGGATTGTTTGCTAATTGACAGCCTTATACCAGGCTGGCCGTCAACGCGAACAATTCTCGTAATTTTCCGCCACGAATCTTCGATGGAAGCAACTTCCTGCAGTTTTATAGGCACTGTCTGGCGAATCGCGATAACCGTTTCTTCGAGCTGTCTTAAATCGGTATATTCACCGGGCGTTCTTATCGTTACCTCGAAATTTCCCTGCTCAATCGTACCTGCGGGAATATTCACGTTTGCCTCGCGAATACGTGACATAATTACGTCCAGGGGAATGGACAAAGCATTAATTTTCGCGGGGTCGAGACTGACGTGAATTTCCCTCTGAAGGCCGCCCATTATATCGACCGAAGCCACTCCAGGCACTCGTTCGAGCCGATACTGCACATCATTCTCGAGTATCTGCCTTGTTTGAACGGGGTCCAGATTGCTTGATGCGCCGAGAATCAAAATCGGAAAGCTGGCCATATCGAACTTACGAAGCGTAGGCCTGTCAACTTCTTCAGGCAGCCTGGTAACTACACGGTCCAGCCTGTCGCGAATGTCATTAGCAGCGGCATCGAGGTCTGTGCCCCACGAAAAAGTTACTCGAACCGAGCTTTGCCCCTCGGAAGATACCGAGCTTACCTCTTCCACTCCGGGAACAGCACTCATTGCCTGCTCAATCGGGCGTGTAACAAGCTCCTCGATTTCCTGCGGCCCGGCGTTCGCATAGCCGCACGAAATACTCAAGGTCGGGTACGAAATATCGGGCATAAGGTCGATGGGAAGACGCACCAGCGAAACTACACCAAGAAGGATTACAACGAGTGCGACCATGATTGTGAAAATCGGTCGATGAACAGAAAAGCTTGATATCTTCATAATATTTTAGAGTTAGAAGTGCCTAAAATGTCAAAAGTTATACCCACCATGCTTCTTCCGTCACCTTTGGTGCCGGAACGCGCAGGTTTAAATTTTGCTTTTTTTACTTTAGTTCACTTTAGACACTTTAGTCACTATTACTTTTTATTTTCTTCCGGCAATGTTACGGCTGAGCCGTCTTCGAGCAGATGATTGCCAAGCGTAGCGACAAAACCTGAAATTTCCGGCTCTAAGATTTCGGCTACATCATTATTCATAATACCAGTCTTAACAGGTACGAATCGCGCCTTCAATGTAGCTGCATCGGATTTATCAATAATAAAAACGCCCTGCTCATCATTTCTTCTTACAAGCGCTCCTCGCGGAACCAGCGTAACATTCTCATGGATGGAAAATTCAATACTTGCCCTGATAAACATGCCGGGTTTGAGAAGCTGGTTCGGGTTGGGAATTTCAATTTCCACTCTCGCCTGTCTCGAGCTTTCCCTGAGCAGCGGCGCGATGCGCACGATTGTCCCACTAAAGGTTTTGCCGGGATAAGCATCGGTATCTATCACTGCGACCTGGCCTATTTTTATCTTCGGATAATCCTTCTCAACGACATAAACGACAGCTATCAGAACATCATTCTCAAGAATGGACACTATTGGCTGATTAATCTGCACCAGCGCACCAACATCAACAAATTTCTCACCAACCACCCTGGTATCTCGTACTGTGTTCTGCGTGGGTAGTTCTGCGTTCTGAGGCGCTGAATGCTGAGCGTTAAACTCGGAACCGGTTTCGGCCCAGAAAGCCTGCACTTTAGTATATGACAGCTTCAGCTCTGCTGCTTTAAGAGCCGCTGCTTTCTGCTCGACCTGGGCATTAGAGACCTCAAGCTGCGTATTGACGGAATTAAACGACGCCTGGGCCTCATCAAGCTCTGAAGCAGAGGCAATTTGCTTTTCACGAAGCGCCAAAACCCTGTCGTATTCCCTCCTGGCAAGGTCAAGCTCGCTGGATGAATTTTTTGCATTTGCCTGAGCGACCTGAAGCTCTGCTTTAGCCTGCTCTACCTGCTGGGTATATTCGGCATCGTCCAGAACTGCTATTACCTGGTTACGAGTAACAGTATCTCCAACGTCAACAAGAAGCTCTTTTAGCCAGCCTGATACTTTCGGCGCAACGCTAAACTGGGACTTCGGATTCAGGGACCCGGTAAAAACTCCCGTATCCTTAATCGTATCTTTGACTACTTCTTTGATTTCGACAGGCACAGCCGCAATACCGGAACGCCTTCCAGCAGGATTTTGAACGGATTTAATCCTCTGATAAGCGCTCCAGCTTCCAAATCCCAAAATCGCCAGAACAAATACCAATAATATTATTTTCTTCATTTTATCTGATTAGCTCTGCCGTCATATTGCAGGACTAAACCTCATATTTTAACTTTTGCTATAAAATCTGGATTATAAAAAGATTACAGCAAAACAGCAAGATAATTTAGTCGTTGTCAGCTTGCCATTTGAATAAATATAGAATCAGTAAAGATTCGGATAAATATAAGGCTGGTAAGGATGCAGTTATCGCACGGGATTATTGACCTGATCTAAATATATGAATCATTAGACAGCAGCGTGAGCGAGAGTGTTTGATTTCGGGAATGAGAAGTAGAAGGTGGAGCCTTTTGTGACTTCTGACTCGAGCCAGACTTTTCCATTGTTAAGCTCTACGATTTTTTTGACAATCGCCAGTCCGATACCCGTGCTGTCATCTCGTTCGGTCGAAGAAGCCGTCTGGAAAATCTTGAAAATCTTGTCAAAATAGCACTTTTCAATTCCCGGACCATTATCGGAAACACTGAAAATCCACTCATCTCGCTCGACCTTGAGGCTCTCGACAGGTTGTTCGGCATCCTGAGTTTTGAATTCAGCGAATTGCCGAGCGTCGCGTGCAGATCGTGTTACACATTCCACGTGAATTTTACCTTCAGACTTGTCCATGTATTTTATTGCGTTGGTCAGAAGGTTCTGAAATACCTGGAATATCTGGGTCTTGTCGCAAATGATGGTCGGGAGGTTATCGTCAACGGTAATATCTATATTCCTGCTTAGATCAAGACCGGAAAGAATATCTTTTAATAATATGTTTAAATCGACCTCTTTAAGGTCCTGCTGCTTTCTGCCTGCCTTCGAGTATTCCAGGATGTCTGCGACCATGTTGTTTGTCTGCTTTGCTTTTGCGACTAACATTTCGAGCTGATTTTTTCCCTGCTCATCGAGTTTTTGTGCATAATCCGATAAAATCCAGCCTGCCAATGTCGCTATTCCCCTCAAAGGAGTTTTGAGGTCGTGAGCGACAATGTACGCAAATTCCTGCAATTCCTTATTAGAGCGGCTTAAATCTCTTACAGCCGCGTCCAAATCGTAGTTGAGCTTTGCAAGCTCACCGTTGGCTTTGGCAAGCTCGACAGTTCGCTCCTCCACGCGCTTCTCAAGCTCGTTATGGGTGTTCTGCAAAGCTTCCTGGGCTGCCTTTCGTTTGCTTATTTCCACATTGAGATTGCCAATCGAGGTTGTTGTTTGCTTGAGTTTCTGGACTGTATCATTGAAACAAGAGGCTAATTGCCCTATCTCATCCTTCGAACCAATCTCTATTTGCGTATCGAAGCGTCCTTCGCCGATTTCAGCCATAGCGTTTTTGAGTCTGGTTATCGGCTTTGTAATTGAGCGATTAACAGCGGCACTGAAAACACACACGTCGAGAATACCGGTCAGAACGAGGATTAATGTTATTATTTCCGAAATATTTTCATCTGTTTGGCCGATTTGGAAATATGTTACAATACCCAAAGCTAAAAATAAAATCAGAAGAATAGTAATTCCGATACTTAGTTTTCTT
This sequence comes from uncultured Pirellulales bacterium, assembly GCA_964430845.1. Taxonomy (GTDB): domain Bacteria; phylum Planctomycetota; class Phycisphaerae; order Sedimentisphaerales; family Anaerobacaceae; genus JAFGPS01. The sequence goes on from CAYSHS010000088.1 coordinate 8,046, forward strand.
CTTATTGTCATCTGAACCATCCTTTAAGAAACAATATTCATCGAGGTCATTTTTCCCAGGTTATTTTGTTGACTTAACGAATTACATGGAAGAACATTGCATTTTGGGATTGTAAAACAAATAGCATTTCCCTGTTTTTGAATCCTGTCACTCGACCTTGAGACTCTCGACAGGTCACTCAAATCATTTAATTGCTGCGTCCAAATCTGGCCACCATGCATTTCTATCAATTCTTTGGCTATGCGAAGCCCGAGCGCAATATCTTCTCTTTCTTCATGGAACTGCTTCTTTATCCATTCGGGATTATTTACGACCTTATGTATTTTGTTATGCTCCAGGTCGCAGCCGGCATTGTGTATCTCCATGGTAAGGTCATTGCCTGAAGTCTTAACAAGAATATTAATACTGTTATTCTGCGGAGAAAATCGTATCGCATGGAGAAGCAGATTTATCAGAATCTGCGCCATTCTGTCGTAATCGGCATTAATCATAATCTCACGGCTTGCGTTGGAACATTTTAATTCGACGTTCTTCTCTCGAGCAAAACCTGATAATGTTTCTTCGACCTGTGAAATTAAAACTACAAAATTGAAGCTTGTTCGATTCAGCTCTATAATACCTGCATTAATTTTGGAAATATCAAGAAAATCGCATATAACTTTCGATGCCTTGTCGATTTGACCTTCTGTAAGCAGTTTTTGAACCGCCTCGGTCGCAAAAACGGCGATTTCGTTCTGCACCTTGTTTCTTTTCTGTAATTTCAGGCTTGTCGAACGAAGCTCATCTTCTACAAGAAGACGCTCAGAAATATCCCTTGCAACACCGACTATGGCAACGTCTTTTTTATTGGCATCCTTTATTGTCGATCTCGAAAGTGATATTGGAAATATGCTGTCATCTTTTCTTTTGTGGTAGAATCCGACTTCCCAGCCGCTGCCTGCAGACCTGGTTTGAAAAACGCTTCTTGTATTTTCGGATTGATTTTTGCCTATCCAGAGAATACTGCTGTTCTTTCCTACAATTTCTTCCTCGCTGTATCCATAAGTTTTACAAAATGCCTTATTAACGAATATTATTTCACCTCGCATATTTGTAATATAAACACTGTCCTCGGTGCTTCTGATTGCTCCTGAAAGGAGCTGGAGCTTTTCTTCTACTACTTTATGTTTTATTGCATTCTCGACTGTAATCGGTATGGCTTTGAGATAGTTCTGGTCAAGGTCTTTGACCAGGTAATCATAAGCGCCCGCCTTCCACGCTTTTATGGCTGTTTCCTCATCGCCGGCTCCTGTAACAACTACAACAGGCGTATTATTGGCGAAATGCAACACATCGATCGCAGTGCCGTCCCCGATATCATGGTCTGAAATTACAATGTCAAATTTCCTGCAAGCCAGCTCGCGCTGAGCCTCTGAAACTGATTTCGCTATCACGTAATCGTACGGAATCTCATTACTTTCCACAAACCTCTCGAAAGCATGCCTCTCGATTTCGTTATCCTCGACAAGTAGAACTTTATATTTGATATCTTCCATATTCGTATTTATCCTTCGAAATATATTAGAGTATTAAATATTACATAAAACTTATATGCTAAACGCCGTTTGCTATAAGCTCTTGGTCTCTAACTGCTGTGTCCTGTCTGGGGAAAGTGAAGAAAAACGTGCTTCCACTTCCAACTTCGGATTCAACCCAGATTTTCCCTCCGTACAGCTCCACAATTTTCTTTGCTATTGTAAGTCCCACGCCTGTGCCCTGAATATTTTCATTAACAGAGAGCGTCTGAAACATCCTGAATATTCTCTCGTAATGTTTTTCCTCGATTCCAGGGCCGTTGTCGGATACGCTGAATTTCCAGGAATCTCCTTCCTCGACGCAACCAATTTTTATCCAGCCCTGCGGCTTATCATTATATTTTATCGCGTTGCTTATAAGGTTCTGGAAAACCTGCATTATGTGTGTCTCTTCGCACACAATGGAAGGTAATTGATTTTCTACAGTTACCTTGATGTGCTCAGGCGGCACAACCATGTTTATAACTTCAGGAATAAATCGTTCCAGGTTTACCTGGATATGCCCGCTTGTAACCTGCCCGACTATCGAGTATTTTAGTATGCCGTCAATCAGGCTATAAATTCTCTCTACACGATCCAGCAGCAGGTGCATCTGTTGTGTGGCTTTGGTGTCGAACTTGTCACCGTAGTCTTCCAGTATCCACAATGCAAGAGTTTTTACCCCGCGGAGAGGAGCTTTCAGGTCATGTGATACTATGGACGCAAAGTCTTTTAATTCCTTATTTGCATTATCCACTTTTTTGAGCATCTCTGCCAGTTTCAGCTCGGCCTGCTCTCTCTCAGCGATCTCCATTTTTAATTGATTATTTTTTTCTATCAGCTCATTGGCACGCTCCTTCACCAGTTGCTCCAGCTCTTCCATCTTCATGGAAGCCTTCCTTGCCAGGTTCCATTTTTCAGTAAGAGCTGCGGCAAGCTGTGCCACTTCAGCACTATCGAAAGGCTTTTTAAGAATCAGCAGGTTCTCGGATTTACCCAGCCTTTGAGTAATTTCACCCCATGAATAATCCGAATACGCGGTACAGATAACCACCTGGACTCTTTCATCTGCTTCCCAGATACACTCTATGGTTTTAAGTCCATCCCAGCCTGGAGGCATACGCATATCCACAAAAGCCAGCTCATAGGGACGATTTTGTGCCAGAGCCTCTTTAACTTTCTCATAGCCTTCCTGTCCCTGTGAGGCAAAATCAAGCTCAAAAACACTTTTATCCTTCGATTCGTTATATGCTTGTCCGAATACCTCGGCCCGAAGCTCATCGAGAGCTGAGCTGTCCTGCTCTTCAATCAGAATTGTTTGAAAATCTTTATGAATATTGGGATTATCATCAATAATCAGAATACGATGAA
>CAYSHS010000089.1:0-10894 GCA_964430845.1 uncultured Pirellulales bacterium
GACTTCTGATGCAATTCTCTGTCTAAATTGGTATGGACAAATATATAAAGCTAATCAAGAACAGAAACCATCTCTTCATCGTGGTGCTATACCACCTTTCTTGAAAGAAAATCCTGAAAGACAATTTAGTGATGCAACACGAGAATTATTAGAAAGAAGATTACTTTGGACTAACTATAAGGTAGGGAAAGGAACCGATTCTTTTGGTATGCTTGCTACAGAATTAGGTTGGAGGATTATTGAGTATATGTGGCCAGAATTGAGCCGGTCCTGATATTTGAAGATAAATATAAAAAAGGGTAATAGAATAATGTCACGAACAACATGTCCTGATTGTAATGAAGAGCTTCAAGCTATAAAACTTATTGATGCGACATCTCCGGGGCCGAGTAATAAAGGTATTGCTCAAGTGGAATTGTCTTATTCTGCACCGGATGCCGAACCGAGCTTTTTCTTGCATGCTATCCCAAGAGAAGGTACTATACAAGGAAGATTATGTCCGAAGTGCGGCCGTATCATGCTCTACGCCTAGCCTGCATGAAAATGGGATATAAGAGCACAAGGGCAAAAGAGCTTAAGACTTATGCTCTTATTCCTTATGCACTTGCCTTTTCCCTGTGGCTAATTAAATATGAAAAAATCTTCGATTAAGAAAATTTTCAGCACTGTAATAATAATTGCTGTCATTGTAATTTTAGTTGCTCTATTGCAGACCAAACCTGCGCTTTTACCAATACAGGCGTTCAAGTTTCTGAGCGGCAGGACACTGACTACTCGAATAGAAGATGAGCCATCCATTATTAGTCGAACACGCTTTGTCTATTCATTCGAAGCTGATTTCGATTCTATTGTCGCTGACGCCAATTCAGAGTTAACTGCTTTGGGTTATACGATAATTTCCGATTCTGATCCTAATTATCCTAATGTTGAGTATTATTCAAATGGTAAGAAACCGATAATAGGGACTTCAATTAATATTCTCAAAAATATAAAAATGAATGTATTTTCGACACCAAAGAACTCAGATTATAAAACTCCGACTCAATACGTTTATGGCTGGCAAAACGGCTGGGTTACAGTAGAAATCACACAACGTAAAGAGCATAATAGGTTTATAGTTATGTTAAAGAACTTTTTAAACAAATTCCACGAACCGGCAGAATAAAAAATTCGGAGCATTTTATATAATATTCAAAAATAATTTTAATTTTTTTCTTGTAATTTCGGGTGAAATATGTTATTTGGCAATACGATTTTCGATTTTGCGGTTTTGTTTTTTGAAGAGTTGATTTCCGCGAAAAAATGGAGTTTTTATGAAGGGTGAAAAAAATGAATAAGTCAAAATATGTTTTTATTTCGGTCATTTTTATCTTATCAATCCTGCATTTCTCTACGCATACGGCCATGGCCGATATAATAAATGGTTTTTTCACAGACCCTCCCGGTCCCGAATGGACATATTCCAGCGAAGGTGTAGATGTGTATAGTGATAGTACCGCCGGAGGGGATGGCTATGCGGAATTATATACTGTTCAAGAAACGGAGGCTTCAGTGAGCGATTTGTATCAGGATAATATTTTTCTTCTCACTGGCGAGACTCAGTTATTGTTTGATGTCATTATGAAAAAAAGCGTAGCAGGGGCCCCCCAGACAGATACATTCACAGCAATATTTGGCTCTGAACAATATACTTTACTAAGTTCGGATTTTATCGGTAACGAATATTCAGAAACAGTCGTTTTTGACCTGACTGGATGGGCATCTGGTCCTTATACCCTGTCCTTTCAGTTAGAGAATGAGTGGGACTATATTTCTACGTCTGTTGAAATAGACAATATTCGGTTTGTTCCGGTTCCCGGCGCATTTCTTTTAGCTGCTATTGGCTTACTTTCTTCAGCCGCTTCAAGAAAGTTAAAAGCTTAATATAGTAAATAGTGATTTGTGATTAGTGAATAGATTAAAGAGAATACAGCTCTTGCTTCGTAGCAAGTACTTCCGTTCTCCGTAGTAATACTACGAAGGATGAACACTTCATTCTCAAAGACCTGGCTTCGTCAATCAGGCGTTACTTTCAGCACCCAAGATATAAGCTTCGCCATGACATATTAATTTCGCCAAGGCAAGCATTTTTATTTCTCTGAGTTCTCTGTGCCCTCTGTGGCTTTTTAAAGATTTTACATATTTTTTACTTTGTAACTGGTTTTTGCTTGAGGATAATGGAGGGTGTTTTAGGAATAGTTAAGGAGAAAATTATGTTTCGTGAAAAAATACGTTTTGCAGTATTAATTGTTTTGGGAATGAGCATGTTTTCATCTTATGCCAGAACTCTTGATGTTACTGTTCGCATACGCAACGATTCATCTGATGAGAAGGTAATAAACAGGGAAAACCTGACATCAATAAAACAGCTCATTATCAAGAATGGTTTGCGTGAGACTTACGGTCAAATGTACAACAATAATCCGGCGTATCATACGAATCGCTTTGCATTCTATCTCAATCCTGATACAGGACAGGCGAATATAAACTGCGAATTAGACAAGTCGGATTTTCAAACGCTTGTAATGCGCGATCCCAAAAGAAAGAGTCAGTATTGTCATATAGAATTCATTAACAAAAACGAAATCAATATCAGAATTCCCTGGGCGACGGAAGATTTGACAATTTCACAAATCCGGGAGTTTGCAAGTGAAGGTATTCAGGAAATTTTTGCAGAAATTTTAAAAGATACTCCTGCAATTAGGCCGCAGCGTGAGATTAGCGCCAATGTAAAAAATATTCAAGATGCGATAGACCTTGCAATCCATGCTCTGTATAAAGAGCCTCGTTTACATTCAACAGATTATGTTCTTACTTCAGCTCAACAGATTCTTAGAAATAATAAATGGATTTGGCGAATTACATTTAAGCCAAAGGAATTACTTCCTGACGACCCATCAAATGGTCCGTACGCACTTGGCGGTGAAGTATTCGTGAACGTTGACTTGAGTACGAAGGAAACAGTAGTAACTTATGGAGAATAGCCGCAGATAATCCTAACACAAGAGCCGCAACCGAAACTAATCATAAGGTTTAATCCGGTTCATCCTGAAAATCCTGTCAAAAAACAAATTATTTTGTGTTCATTCGTGTTCATTTGTGGTTAAACTATTGCCCTAAATTTTATTTTTGTATTTAATTTTTGTATTGAAATATACTGTGTTGAAAATTGGAAATCTTGTTCTTAAAGAGCCATTTTTTCAGGCTCCCTTGAGCGGCTATAGCGACTACGCGATGCGAAGGCTCGCGCTCGATTTTGGTGCGCCCCTGACTTTTGCAGGTGTAATGCTTGCAAAAAGTGCCGCACATCCGAAGATATTGAAGAAGCCTGACTTTCAGCCGCACGATGATGAACATCCCGTCGGTGCTCAAATTTTTGGTAATGACCCGGCAATAATGGCCAAAGCCGCGAAAGACCTACAGAATGCAGGCTACGATATAATCGATTTGAACTTTTCCTGTCCTACTCCGAAGGTTGTCAGCCGCAAACGGGGAGGCTGGATGATGAACGACCCTGACGTTGTACTGGAAATTTACAAAAGAGTGCGCGAGGTGGTGACATGCCCGGTCACAATAAAGCTGCGAATTGGCTTCGATACAAGCATTCAATCTTACGACTATTTTTATGAAATTGTCTCAGAAGTATCAAAATTGAATATAGATGCAATAACAATTCATGGTCGGACGGTATTGCAGAGATTTTCCGGTCCTTCGAGCTGGGAAATTCTTGCACAGGTAAAAAGTGAATTTCCGAAAACAACGATAATCGGGAGCGGTGACCTTCTCGAGCCGCAGGATATTATTAATCGTCTTAGAGCTGCAAAGCTTGACGGTGTACAAATCGCTCGCGGAGCTATCGGAAATCCCTGGATTTATAAGAGTCTTCATGCTGTTTGGGAGGGTAAACCTGTTCCGGATGCTCCGAGTTTGGAAGAGCAGGGCGAAATAATGCGAAAGCACTTCAAGATGATTTGCACACTTTATGACGCGAGAAAATCGGTTTGGTATTTCCGTAAGTTTTCAGTTCGGTATTGCAGACTTCATCCTATGCGCAAGCATGTCCTAAAAAGCCTTATTGCCGCAATGAGCGGTAAAGAGCTTCTTAACGCAATAAATCAATGGTACGGCGGGTAAAAATTGAGCAAAGCACAACATTTTTTAGTGGAACAGCTTAAATATGATACATCTTCCATAACCAGCGGGCAATAGTGCAGAAAAGAGGTTACTCCTGCCGATATAAATTAAGTCCAATAAAGGGCAAAAGTGTTTTTGTTCTATATGAATGAATATTATAGGACTGAGAAAGGAGCCGGAGGCTTGAGAAGTAAAAAAAAGAAAGAAAAGAATAGCAAAAGTAAAAGAACCCGCTCGGTAGCTCATACAGCATGGATATGTATCGCGATAGGATTATGCCTGTTCCTGTTGTGCAGTTGCTTCAGCTTCGATATACGTGATTGGCCCAGCAAGTATGCACATCCTAATAACAATCCCGCGGCTAACTTATGCGGCTCGATAGGCGCTTTTTGCGCTTATTATTCGCTGTATTACATTGGCCCTGGAGTATTTGTAATATTAATATCGTTATTAACCTTTTTAGGCGCCAGGCTGATTTACAGGCCGCTAAACCAGGTAGTCTTGCGAACAATCGGATTAGTCATGGTAACCGTAGCGGCTTCCACGAGCTTCTATTGCTTATGGCCGAACAGCGTGTTCAATTTTCCTGCAGGCTCCGGCGGAGTTACAGGAATTGCAACTATGCAGCTTTTGGAAAATCATTTTGCGTCACTGGGGACATTCATATTAATCGCTGCTATCTGGCTTGTCGGCTCGATTCTTTTGGCAGACAGTGTTATTTTTACAATGGTACGCGGATTTGTTTTCGGTGCAGGCAAGACTTTCGGTATCGTAGGCCCGCCCGCTATCTCGGCAGCAAGACAACATTCGCAGACTATCACTGAAATATGGCGAAAATTAAGTGTCAGCCAAAAACGTTCTTCAGCCAAAACTGTTGCAGAAAAGGAAAAAAGTATCGAAAAAGATAATCCGAAACGCCTGGAAAATATACCTGTCAAACGATTAGATATTAATAAACCTGGCAGGCCAAAATCCAAGACTTCCGGTCAGTCTTTGATTCAGCCTTCTTATGATGATTATACTTTACCCCCGCTTGATTTGCTTATGGAGCCTGAGACCGGTTACGCATCGATACAGGAGAAAGTCGTCAAGGCAAAGGCTTCTGCACTTGAACAATTGCTTTCGGAGTTCAGTATAAACGCTCGCGTAGTCGCTGCTGACACAGGACCTGTAGTGACAATGTTCGAGCTTGAGCTTGCGGCTGGTGTCAAGGTAAGCCAGATATCGGCGCTGGCCAACGATATGGCACGCGCATTAGGTGTGGGCGCGGTACGCGTCGTAGCTCCCCTGCCCGGCAAACATACGATAGGCATCGAGGTACCAAACAGCGAGAAGGAAAAGGTCCGTATCAAGAGCTTAATAGAAAACGCCGGCAGCAGGGCACAAAGAATGCAGATACCGCTTTTCCTGGGCAAGGATTCATCGGGCGAATCGCTCATTTCCGACCTTGCTAAAATGCCTCACTTGCTTATCGCAGGTACTACCGGCTCAGGCAAAAGTGTCTGCATCAATAGTATCATTACAGGTGTATTGCTCACGAAAAGACCGGATGAAGTCAAGATGATTCTTATCGACCCGAAGATGGTCGAGATGACGGCCTTCAATACTATTCCGCATTTGATGTGCCCGATTGTCACCGAGACCAAAATGGCGGTTCAAATACTCGAATGGGCTACAGTGAAAATGGATGAGCGTTATGCTCTTTTGGCCGAAGCAAAAGTCAAAAACATCGAAGAGTTCAATAAACTCAGCATGGAAGAAATTATACAGCGATTCAATCCGAGCGACTCCGAAGAGGAAGCCAAGATTCCTAAAAAGCTGCCTTACATTGTCATAGTAATCGACGAGCTTGCGGATTTAATGATGACAGCCGCGAAGGAAATAGAGGCATACATCGTTCGACTTGCACAAAAGAGCCGGGCTATTGGCATTCATATAGTCCTTGCGACCCAGAGGCCGCAGGCAACTGTAGTGACAGGCCTGATAAAATCGAACATGCCATGCAGGATCGGTTTTCGTGTAGCGGCCCGCATGGACAGCAGGATTATTCTCGACCAGAACGGCGCCGAGACATTACTTGGAGAAGGTGACATGCTGTTCCTCAAGCCAGGCACAAGCGAGCTTGTACGTGCGCAGGGAACTTACCTCGATGATTCCGAGATAAGAGGTATCGTCAAACATCTCAAGGACGTTGCCGAGCCGCAGTTCCATCCGGAGCTTACTCAAATCAAAACGCTCGACCCGTCTGACATGGTCAAGGACGAACTGTTCGACGATGGAGTTCGTATTGTGCTCGAGAGCAAGCGAGGCAGCGTATCACTGCTCCAGCGAAGGCTCAACATAGGCTATGCCAGGGCATCACGAATGATAGAGATGATGGCAGCATCGGGAATTTTAGGCGAATACAAAGGCAGCCAGGCACGCGAAGTCATAATAACACTCGAGGAGTATGAAAACATTCGAAGCAATATGGAAGCCGACGCCGAAGCAGGTTACAAAGACATGGCAGCCGACAACGAACCGACAGAACCAGCCTACATCAATGAAGGCCAGCGTGAATACATGGCAGCCGACAACGACGAAGACGAATAAACCTGTCCTGAGCGAAGTCGAATGGATTGGCTTTGTTTCGCAAACTCCTTTTTTACTTTGAGATGTGGTGTGTGCGGTACTGCCTGATGTCTCTGGCTACAATTTCGGATATGATTTTATCGCAGGAATTATCTTTTGTAGGAATAGGATTAGTTTTCAACGTGCCATCAACATTCATATCTTTATCTTCGAAATTCCTATCCCTATTACTAATCCTGTTCTTTGACGGTGCTGGTGCTTTCCTTTTAACAGAAGCATTCTTTCGCTGCTCAGCCATTATCTGGTCGGCCAGGTCGAATTTCGGTATGTCATTGTTACTTTTCATCTTTGCTCACATCACTCTTTAGAATAGAAGGTGCGATTCATGGCATCCTACTTCGGTCCAAGGGATAGCTGGGTAAAATCGCCCGGGTTCAAACGCTCAATTAAAGATTGAATTTCTTCAACAGTAACGTCTTTTATTGCCTTGATTTCATTCTCGATATTAAGATATTGCTTTAGGTAAATCCAGTTGAAGCCCAGTTCAATGAGCCTTCCCATAGGTAATTCATTTTTTATTACCAGTTCGCTCAAAACCTTATTCTTTGCTTTCGTAAGCTCGTTTTCTGTAATGCCTTCTTTGCTCAGGCTTTGAAAAATTTCGTGAATAATATCGAGCACTTTCGTCACATTCTCACTGCTGCATCGAATATAACTGTAAAATGTCCCGGTTCCATCCATCGCTCCGAACTGCATCGAAGCTGATTCGGCCAGAGCCTTATCGACAAGCTCCCAGAAGAATCGCGAGCCTACATCGTCACCTATAATCGTTGCCAGAAGCGAAGCGGCAAACCTGGCCGGGTCCTGGACTGAAACACCGGGACTTATCAGGCATATATGCTCTCGAGTGACGTTTTCTTTCTCTACCCTCTCTTTTTTCTTACTTCCGGCACAGTCCACAAGCTCTCTTGTAACATTTTTCCTTTGCCATGAGCCGCAGGATTCTTCTGCTATCGAGCAGATTTGCTCCCAGTTAAAATTTCCCGCGCAGGCAAGAGCAATATTATTAGGAGCGTAGCGGTTCTCGAAATATTGCCTCATCTGGTCTGCCGTGAGATTATCGATGCTCTCTACACTTCCAAGAACGCTGTTGCCGCAGGGATGGCCATCGAAATGCAGGGTTCTGCATTTTTCTATGCAATCGAAACTCGGCATATCCTGATACATTGCAATCTCTTCTTTGATTACGTTTTTCTCGATGTCGAAATCTTCGTTTCTAAGCGAAGGTCTCATCAACTGTGCCCAGAGTTTCGTTATCTCGACGATGTATTCAGGTAGTATTGCGGCGTAAAAAACCGTATTTTCCTCGTTTGTGAAGGCGTTAAACTGCGCTCCCGTCCTGTCGAAAGCCAGGTTGACTTCGAAAGCATTTAGCTTGTCAGTGCCCTTGAAGAGCATGTGTTCGAGAAAATGCGATACGCCGTTGATTTGTTCTGTTTCGTCGCGAGAACCTGTTTTAACGAAAAAACCAACCGCCGCTGATTTAGCGGCCTGGTTTACTTCGCCTATTATGTTAAGACCATTCGATAATTGCTTATGCTTGAATTCCATAGTTTATTTCAATTATTTTGTTCCAAAAGGCACTCGAAAATATTTCAAACTGCTATACTCTTTATGGATTCCTGCCTACTACTCTGCGAAGCATCGCTACGAAGCACGAGTTCGCAGGAATGACAAAAGCGAGTATTTTTTTCCAAAAATTAACAATTTTTCAGCATTTTATCACCTGCTCTCTTTTATTGCAAAATATTTGGTTAAAATGTGAAGAATAAACGGAGAATCTTAAATGACGCAACAAGACGTTCCGATTATTTCGTTCCCGATCTATCTCAATTTTTGATATACCAAAAAGCAAAACACCCATTTTAACATTTCGAGTTCGTTTTAATATATTTGACGGTTCTGAATCTGTAAAAATGTTTAAAAATTTATAAATAACGATATTTATCAGGAAATCACACAATCGAGATGACTTGTGGAACCGTATAATTATAGGTTTTAACCTTTGACTTTGTATTTGTTTTATTGTGTAATATACAAATAGCCCCGAAAAGAGGGTATTTTTTTATTATTGCACGTTATAGCGCTTAGAAAGGACGATTTAATGAAAAATTTAAGATATGGCATAACAGCCCTCGTTTGCTTATCGATTATTTCGGTTTTATTTATTTCAAGCTGTAAAAACAAGAAGCCTGTACCGATAGATAACAACTCAGTAAGCTCTTTACCTTCCGGAACAGGCAGGCGTCCCCTGGATAATATCCTTGAATTACCTGATGCCAATGAATTGGCCGCTAATGTCAACGGAGTTGATATTAAAGAGAGAGAAATTAATGAAATCATAACTCCTGATCTTAAAGAAATTGCCAGTGATCCAAGATATGAGAATGTTTCTGCCAAAGAAATAGAAGAATATAAAAAACAAAAAAGAGAAGAGATACTGCAACAATTAATTATCGAGCGTTTACTGGAAGAGAAGGTAAAGGATGTAAATATTGTTGTTACAACGCAGGAAGCTGACGAGGAATTAAAAAAAGAGCTTGCGTCTAAATCCTTAACAATGGAAGTTTTTAATGAAATATTAACAGAGAATTCCATGTCTTATAGCGATGCCCTCGAGCAAATCCAGAAAGAACTGGTAAATCAGAAATTTATTGATTCTAAAATAGCGGATCAGACAAGTGTTACTGAAGAAGACGCAAAAAAATTCTATGACGATAATCCTAAAGCGTTTGAGACACCTGAGCAAATCAGAGCCAGCCATATTCTCGTTCGAGTAGAACCCAATGCTCCTGATGACGAAGACCAAAAAGCAAAGGAAAAAATCGATAATTTACTCGAACAAATTAAAGAAGGAGCCGATTTCGCCGAGCTGGCAAAATCAACCGGAGGTTTCCCTTCTGCTCCCAGAGGAGGAGATTTGGGATATTTTCGAAAAGGTGATATGGCAGAGCCTTTTAACAAAACAGCTTTTGCTCTTGAACCTAACCAGGTCAGTGATGTCGTAAAAACCGAATATGGGTATCATATAATTAAAGTAACTGACCATAAAAATGCCGACGTTTTACCTTTTGAAAAAGTTAAAGAATCTGTTATAGAATATCTTACCAATAAGAAAAAAGAAGAAGCAATCCAAAAATATATTAAAACACTTATTGACGAAGCGAAGATAGAGTTTCCGAAAGGTAAAGAATTAAAAACCGCGTTGTTTGCAAAATAATTAGTTACGTAACAGTTTAAGCGGGTCAAGACAATCTGCTTCTGTTTCTTTATAATACTTAAATGTCCCGGCTTTAAGCTCAGAACAAGCCGGCTCATCGCAGACTATTATTCCTCTTTGGTGCATTTGCAGAGCGCTTATAGTCCACATATGATTAACGCCGCCTTCGATACCATGTTTTAAAGCGCGGGCTTTGGTATGTCCATTCGCAATAATCATAACCTCATCTGCATCCATGATAGTACCCACACCTACGGTTAGTACTGTTTTGGGTACTTCGTTGATATCACCACCGAAGAAACGCGAATTAGCTTTCAAAGTATCGTAAGTAAGGGTTTTAACACGCGTTCTTGATGACAGAGACGAGCCGGGTTCGTTGAAGGCGATATGGCCGTCTGGTCCGATTCCGCCTATAAATAGGTGAATACCTCCGACTTTTTTAATTTTTGCTTCATAATTGGCGCACTCGACTTCAAGGTCAGGAGCATTGCCATCGAGTATATTGATATTTTCTTTTTTAATATTAATCAGCCGACTGAAAAAATTTTCCCGCATATAACAGTAATAGCTTTCAGGATGTTCCCTGGGCAGGTTCACATATTCATCCATATTGAAAGTGGTAACATTTTCAAAAGAAATATATCCCTCATTATCGAGTTTAACCAATTCCCTGTACATGCCTAACGGTGAAGAGCCTGTGGGAAGACCGAGAACAAAAGGTTTTTGCCCGGTCGGGTTGAAATCCTTTATTCTGGCTGCGGTATAATAAGCCGCCCATTTGGAGACTAATTCGTAATTTGGCTGGATAATTACTCTCATATTCTTTGGTTACATTATTTTCTTTATTCTATTAATAAGTTCATCTGCAAG